>DAOVFD010000060.1 GCA_030668565.1 Microcaldota archaeon | reverse complement strand
GAGACTGGCGTGTTTTTTGCAGGAAGAATGAACACTGGGGAAACGTGGCTTTCAGTATATAAAATAACTCTCAATGATGAAGGAAAGCTGATTCAGGAAAAGGTTCCCAGGGCCGAAGCCGCCGGATGCTCTTGTTATTATGATTGGATGATGGGAAAAGATGCAAGGGAAGTATTCGGGATGACGGTAGAGTAACTGTTTATAAGTTTAGCATGAATAGAAATACTGATGCTCAAACAAAGTGAAATATCAAAAAGTCTTCAGATGAAAATCGGGAATATGCTTTCTTTTATTCCGTTGAGTCCTAATCAGTGGACTGTTATTGCCGTCATTGTCGCGGTTATTGCAGCATACGAGATTGCGATGGGGGAATTGGTTTACGGGCTTGTTTTGTTTATTCTCGCTGGCGCACTTGATATGATTGACGGTGCGGTTGCCAGAGCAAGAGGAGAAACAACAAAATTCGGCGGATTCCTTGATGGACTTTCAGACAGGTTTGTTGAAGCGTTGTTTCTGTTTTCCCTGATGTTTTATCCCCTTCCGACAATATTCATAGACCCGAAAATCTGGCTTGCTGGATTGATTTTCATCGGAACATGCATGCCTTCATTTGTAAGGGCATATGCAGACCATAATGAAGTTATAAGTCATGAGAAAGCGAAGGGATTGGGGGGAATATTCGAAAGAAGCGAAAGGATAATACTGCTTGCTATCGGAATGGCGGCAGGAATATTTATTTCAATGGATTATTTTGTTTATGCGGTAATTTTAGGGATAGTTTTATCTGCATTAACTGTTATTCAGAGGATTGTTCTGATAATGAGGGGTTGAGAATATGGCCAAGGTAATTATATACGGAGCACCCTGGTGCCCGTGGTGTATGAAGGCAAAGCAGTTTCTGGAAAACCATAAAATTGAATTCGAATGGAAAGATATACAGGACCCGGAAACTGCAAAGGAAGCAAAGCAGAAAAGCGGACAGGAGGGAATTCCCGTTATTGACATCAATGGAAATATCCTCGTAGGATTCGATGTTGAGAAAATAAAATCTCTTCTTGGGCTTAAAGAATAAAAAAAAGAAAAATCAGGATTCTATATATCTGTGCGATTTCTTGTAGAGCTGGATTCCTATTATCACAAACAGTGCTCCGAGAACCAAACCCCCGAGCCCGCTTATTCCTGAATAGAAATCAACAAGCTGGGTCACTCCCCCTGCAAGAAAATAGAAACCGATTACAAGCATGGCCACTATCACTGCAGTGTCAACCATCATTTTCTGGGACTTCATTGTATATTCCTTGAAGGTTTCCCGCATTTCTATTCTCATGTTCTCTACAGTTTCCTCAAGCTGGTGGGTAAAACCCTCTTTTGCATATCCAAGGACTTCACCACCAACAGCTTTCAATATCTGACTCAACATAATATCACTTCGTAAGTTTACCTATTATCAAACCCACAACAAACGCGCCAACAACATATTCCATAGGATGTTCGCGTATGTCGCTTTCAAGTTTGTCCCGTTCCTTCCTTACAAGTTTTTTACCTTTCTTGAGCTCAACGTCTACAAACCCTTTCAGCTCTTCGCCCTCGCTTTCCATTTGTGCCCTTCTTTTCTTAAGAAGTCTTCTGCCTTTTTTCAATTCCTCACCTACGACTTCCTTAAGCTCTTCTTCGTCTTTAGGCATCTGGAATTTTTTCTTCTTTTTCTTCTTAGCCATGTTTCAAAACCTCCTGTTTCCTAAATGTCCAAAAGACATTAGGCACAGAGAACGCAGTTCTCTAGTGTGAACAGTCAAAATTGCTTTTTGCAATTTTGCCATCCAGCATCACCAATTGGCTATCGAAGAATAGTTATAAAAGGCTTTTTATAAACCGGAAAAGTTGATTAAACTGGAAGTTTGAGTTTCATTTGGGTTCCCGGTCTGACAACTGGTTTTTTGGGAATTGCCTTCTGTTTCCTTGCATTCCTGACTTTAACCGCCCTTCTGATGAAATGGCCTATGACCGCCCGTGAATTCCCTTTCAATTCATCATAGGTCCTCTCACTTTCCCTTTTCCCGAGAAGTTTCTGGCGAAAATCGATGTTATGGAAAAGGCTCATAAGAAGTGTTTTTTGTTCTTCGCTAAGTTTCCTGCCGACCAGACTTTCTGGGTCGTAAACGGTTTCCAGAAGTCTTTTCCGGACTGTTTTATCCAAAGCATCGATTATCGGGCCGATTGTAGCTTCGGAATATTCTCCACTTATAACCATGTCAAGCGTTTTCTCAAATATTTTTTTGAATGCATACCACCCCTTCCATGAGGCGGCAAATTCAGGATGGAATTGTACCCCCATGACCGGATTTCCATCGAAAAATTCAGTTGCATCTGCAATTTGTATTCCCTCATTGCTCACACCAACAACTTTCAACGCGCCGTTTCCGTTTGTTATCTTGTAAAAATGATTTACGGGAAAAACAGGATAATCCCTCCGTTTGTCTTTCACCACGCCTTTTATGTCTGAATAGAGCGCTACCTCTTTGGGACCTATTTCGAATTCTTTTATCATCACGGAACCGTTTCCGGTAATATTCGCGATGGCATGAAGCCCGAAACAGATACCAAAAACAGGAACATCACTGATTATTTCTCTTATATGATTAAGAGCCCTGTCAAGATTTCTAGAATAGTTAACTGTGGAGAGAGGACTTCCCGCTATAAGAAACATGTCAAAATCCTTATCAGGTATTTCATCCCTCAGGCCCCTTACATATGTGTAGCCCAGTAGCATATCTTCCGGCATGGATTCTTTAAGAGCGGAAGTAAGGACATCTATTGCAAGCTGCTCCCGGTATCTGGTGTATTCCAGAGGGGTATAATCCAGAATGCCGATATGAAATATTTCTGCCATGTTGTAATTAAGGATATAATATGTATTTAAACCTATTGTTGTACTAAAATCATCTGCTGGCCCTTCCATCCCTGAGGCGGATTTCCCTCTCCTGAACGGGGGTCGTAGTAGTAAACATCATTGTAATAGCTCCAGATTTCGATAGAAGGATAATCATGATTTGCGAAATAATTGAATGCTATTCCTCCGCTGTCCACCTTCTTTCCTTTATCATCATCCCAGTAAGGTCCTGAAGTCGGATCCAGTGCTATCCATTTATGGCCGTTCCAGTACTCAACCCAGACATGGCCTCCTATTTCATCAGAGAAATTTACAAGTCCAAGAACAGCACGTATGTTTTCTGCTTGTACCCCTTTGGCACGTATTAACGAAACAAGGGTATTTGCCTGTTCGGAACAATCGCTTACTTTTTCACCGGGTAATGGATTGTTTTGATATGCTGGAGTATCTGAAATAAATTCACCTGGTTTCAGCCATTTTTCAGGAACCCCGTTTAATGTTTCTTCAGATACCCATGTCCATGCAACGGATTCCCGGTATAGCGCAACAGGATTATCAGGAAGAGAGGCTGCAAGATTTGTGACTGCAGAATCATCCGGAGTGATGAATGCCTGATATCTTGATTGTTTACCATGAGGAATATCCGGAATTACCCTTACTATCTCCCTCCTTACTTCATCCTCGCTTACCACGTCCTTCTCTATTATCGTTCTATTAAGTTTCATTTCTCTAAGAATTTGTTTCGGAGGTTTTTGCACCTGAACCTGCAATAATTCTTCATCCTCCTGAACCTGAAGAAGCTGAGGTTCTTGCTGGGTTCTTATTTCCCTCCATTCCATGGCTATATAAGCAATAACCAATATGAGAACAAGAAATCCGATAATTGCAATTACATGTCTTACATGCTTTCCGTCCATAAAAAAGAAAATGTTACAAACATTTATATAAGTGTTTAGTTCCCAAATAAGGTTAACAAAGAAATCATGGAGGTGTATGTAGATGAAAAGAAACGAAAACAGAAGGAATATACGAATGCTACAGCCCGTGATTCGGCTTTGGCGTTGAAAGAACTAATTCTCAGACCAATGGGAAACAGAAGCTTAATGAGGAGACTGCAGGCGAAGCCTTCAGACTTTACGTAGAAGAAAGGATGAGCATCAGGAATATTGCTGATGTTTTAGGAGTCTCCCATATGACTGTTTACAGGATGTTGAATCGGCAGCCTCTAGCCGTATTAATAGAGGGAGGACAAATCTGTGATTTGTCCGAAGTGTAAATTATCAAATTTACACTACAATAAAAATAGGTGATTTTAATGGAAAGAAAATTGGAAATTAGGAAAAGAGGACCTGAAAAAGGTCAGGAAAAGCACAGGGGATGTAAGAGGAGGTATTGCACATTGCAGATATTGTTGCGCGAAAAGGGCAGGACTGAAGGATTGATTAGGGAATCCGATGCAGAAAAGCGCAGGTCCACGAATTTCGATGATATCCTGCTGAATTACGATATGCAAAGATACGACGAAAGACGTCTCTGTAGCATTAACGAAGCCATAGAAAGGATAGGGGAGCAAGGAAACTGTGATTGTGTGCGACTTGAGGGTCTTATACCCGGCTACATTATCGAAGATATGATAAAGGAACGACCAAGGCCGCCAACAAGACCTGAATCCAGAGAGTAAATCACGCTCTGATTTTTTTATTTTTTAAAGGTATATCATTTAAAATAACGTTAAAGTTGACGATAGAGTTTATAAGATTAACCATTTCCATAGTGGTATATACGTAATATCGTCTTCTTCCTTCTCGCAGTCCCAGCTGATTATAAGTCCCTTATCAACTTTCAACGATTTTTTTGCCCTCAGAAGAGCCCTAATCTCCCTGTTTTTTGTATCTGATTTTTCTAAGTCCCAACATACTTGAATAAGTTGGGATGGTTTAAGGCCCTTTTTTATAACAAAATCAACCTCATAACCATACCGGTCTCTCCAATAATAAACTGTTTTTCCTTTTCTCATAAGCTCCAGAAATACTACATTCTCGATAAGTCTTCCTAATTCCTCCCTGAATCTGAATCCTACAGCATTTTTAAGTCCGGTATCTATACAATAGACCTTCTTCGGACTTTTCGACTGTTCTTTAAGAGAGTACGCAAATTTCTGTACAAAAAACAGCATGTACGCATTACTCAAATAATGGGAAAAACGTTCGATGGTACTAGAAGAAAGCCCTATGAATTTTTGTATACTGTTAAATGAATGCAATGTGGATGTATTGCTCAAATAATAAACAGCCAATTTTTCCAATTTCTCTATTTCTTTGACCTTATAACGTTTAACAACGTCCCTCGATATGATGTCATTAAAGTATGTTTTCAGCAGTGTCTTTTTATCCTCAGTATTTTCAATAAGAACTGTTTTTGGAAATCCACCCTCTTCTAGATATCTCGTCAAGTGGTGTTTGATCTCTGTTCGTTTTGCTACCATATCCATTTCACTCTCTACGTTCAACCCCTTGAAGACCAGAAATTCTTTGAATGAAAGAGGGAATACCTCAAGATCCAGATGCCTGCCAGTAAGAACAGATCCAAATTCAGCGCTAAGTAACTCTGAAGCCGAACCAGATACTATTAGATGTGCTTCTTTTCTTTCGTATAATGAATTTACAAATTTTTCCCACCCCTTTACCTTCTGAACCTCATCCAGAAAGATATAAGGTTTTTTTTGCGGTTTTAACTGTTCTTTATAAACGTCGTATATATCCAAAAGGAGCTGAAGTGTCGGCTCTGAGAATCTTGGATCTTCGAAGTTAACATATAATGTATCTTCCTTACACAAACCCCCCTTGATAAGATTCTTTATGTACTGAAGCATTAGTGTAGATTTACCGCTTCTTCGGCTGCCAGTAACAGTTACTACTTCATTAGTCTGGCTCAATCGCTTTATTTCCTTAAGGTATGTTTCTCTCGGTAGACCTGTTTCCTGATCCTTTTTCCAGAAATTCCAGTCTATAAGTATTTCCAATATCTGATTTCGGTTCATAATTATCTTCTATATGGTAAAGTTTATAAGTCTATCATTCAAAATAACGTTAAAGTTGACGATGAAGTGGAAGAAATAACGAAAGAGCGATAATAGCTCATTTTGCGCCCAAACTTTTATTTCCAGTTGGCAATAAAATAAGCATATTTTGTTTCCTAATGGCAACGGTTAAAGATGAGAGGCAAAGGGTGAATCGATATCTTTTGATATACTATAATTATTCACTGCCTCAGAGAAATTGTAGAGGCAGAATAAGCTGATTTTTATTAGTCGGAGAAAATGGTAAGATATATATTTGTTTTGCTATAATATATATGTGATGAGCGGAATTAAAATACTTAAACCAAAAGAAGCGAAGAAAAAGGCTTTAGCAAAGGTCGAACAATGGAAGAAAGACAAGAGGAAGAAAGAACTAGAGCAGAAAATCGAAGAAAAGAAACTACCTACAGAACCTCCACAAGCAGCTAAAGCAAAACCTGTTCAGAAATCTAAAAAGAACTTGACTTCTGAGGAACAGGAAGAATTGAACGAGCAACTTATAGGAGTAGCAAAAGAAGGAGAAATCGAGAAAGTAAAAGGATTGCTCGATAGAGGAGCGGATGTGAA
>DAOVFD010000110.1 GCA_030668565.1 Microcaldota archaeon | reverse complement strand
TTGAAATTGTAGGATTAAGCAGGGATGAAGCAGCAGAGGTAGTTGAACTTACAAAAAAAGAAGAAAAAGGAAGAAACATTGAAAGCGTATTCCATCCGGAAGTTTTCGAAGCTATAGCATATTGTCTTAAATTGAGAGCAGAAAGACCGGATGCAAAAAGTATGAAAAAAATATTTGAATCTAAAAAAATTGAAGCGGCCGGGGATTTTCCTGAAGTTTCCGAAGGTGATGAGTGATGACAAGGAGAACAACCAAAGACAAAAACAAACGTTCTGTAAGAACAGTTGATGAACTTTCAAGATTCAAGGAAATGAGTGAAATGAGTCTTCCCAAAGTAACAAACAGAGCAATAAAAAGTGAACTGGTTTCGGGTATGGCCAGAAAGGCTGAAAGAAACGTGCGTGAGGAAATAGACCGCGAAAGTGAAAAAACAGTCCATGTGGATGTGATAGACACTACTCCGCCAAAAGTTGATGACCTTTATGTTGGATTGACTATTGAAGTGGAGAGATTTGTCCAGAATGGCGGAATAAAGAAGGTTATAGAGGCATTCACACTCACGGAAAGACTATCGTCTGAAAGCAATATGGCTGGGGATGTTTACAAGGCAACCAGAACATGGGATGGAAAAGAATACGGAACTGTAGTGCTGAAGACACTAAAAAAGAAGCACCTGGAGGGATCCGAAAAGAGATTGAGAAGCCTCAGGGACGATGCTGAAATGGAAATGAGCAACTTACAAAGATTCAAAGGTTGCCCCCATATACTGCATCCCACCGGGGAGCCGTTTGAACTGGAGGATGGAAGACTTGTTATACAGATGGAATACCTTCCAAGGTCGTTTAACAATTATCTCCTTGGTATAGAAACCGAAAGTGCCCTAACAAGAGCCACCCTTTGCGGAGGAATACAGATTTTCAGGGCAATTCATTTCATGGAAAACATGGTTGACAGGGAAGGCCCCGATGGATGGACTTATATTGATATGAAGGAAAGCAATCTGGGAATGGACCTCACGAAGGATGAATGGATAATAAAACTCCTGGATCTTGACAGCGCAGTTCCAACAGGACCGAGAACAAAGTCTGTTATGAGATACACCGAAAAATACATTGACCCTGAAAAAATGATGCTGTTGCACAAAACAGGCATCGGACTGCTTGCAGAACCTTCAGAAACCATTTATTCAACCGGCCTCACTCTGCTTTATGCAGTTGCAAGAAGGATAGGCGTAAATGTAAGAAGACTGGTTGACGTAAGCAAACTGATAAACAAGCATCATGAAGAGGAAGACGAAGAAGATTCAAGCCAGAGGGTTTCGCGGGTCAGCATATATGAACCTGATGACCTGAAAGCCAAAATAGAAATATTAAGGGCAACTGATGAAAGGAATCTGATAAAGGTATACTATCTGAACGAAGCAAAGAGGATGATGGAGGATAATCTTGAGGATATATACCCCGATGCACATACAATAAAGGAACTTATTGATATCCATACGGAGGAAATTCTTGCCGGCAATTCAACAGTGCATCCGTGCGTATTCGAAGCCATAAGAGAATGTTTGATGGCAAGAATAGGAAGACCGGATACCGCAGCGATAGCATGGAGATTTAACGACATACTTGAAAAGTACAGTATTGGAAAATATGAGTAATTTTCAAATGAATATGCCAAACAAAAGCATCAGTGTTGGAATGATAACTGCCCCCATTAATTGTGTTCTTTCCACGCCGAGTCTGACTGTTATCCAGCCAAGCGCGGAAGAAACCAGGAAAATGATTATTCCTAGGAATCCGTCAAGCAGTGCAGCAACTACAAAAAGATAAACAATCAGTATTGTTGCGATTGTTTTTGAATTAATCGTGGCAACCGCGCTTATCTTTTTCCTTATGACATAAAGGAAGAAAGCAGTTATCGCTGCAGACAGGATAAACAGTGCAAGCAG
This sequence comes from Microcaldota archaeon, assembly GCA_030668565.1. Taxonomy (GTDB): domain Archaea; phylum Micrarchaeota; class Micrarchaeia; order Anstonellales; family Bilamarchaeaceae; genus JAVZJR01. Next base: position 1,313 of record DAOVFD010000110.1, on the reverse strand, counting down.
AAGATAGATGTTTTCGCCTATGTCCGTGAATTTTGAAAGCCAGACCGTCGTTCCGATTCTGGATTTGCCTATGGATATGTTTGTGGATAATGAGAAAACAGCTTCTGAAACCGCTATCGAACTTACTGAAGATATGTATGCAAGAGAGTTCATCGGGACGGCGAGGCTCATGAAAACAGCCATCTGTGACGGGGAACTTATGCCCGGAAGTATGTCCGCAAACATTCCGAAAAGAACGCTGAGTATGATGTAAGGAATCAGTTTCTTTGCAAAGGATTCCTCCTTTTTCTGTTTTGGAATGTTGCCCTTCTTCATGTTCAGGAGCATGCCGACTGCGAACATTCCTGAGAATAATGGCATGAAGGGATCGTAAACGCCGCTGTTAAGCGAGAAATAACCGAGTATTCCCGCAGTGACAAAAACAAGAAGGGCAAATGCCTTTTTGCTGCTCCTAAATATCAGGATTAATGAAAGCGCAAGCACTATGTATTTGAGGAACGGCTGGATGTGAGAATAGACAAATGGGAAAATAAGAAGGGAAGGATAGAAAAGAACAGTTGAGAAAAGTATCGCGATAAGGATTGAAATCATAACCGTTTTGAGTGCTGTAAGACCTCTCCCCTGCATGGTCATTCTCTGCCCCGGGAGTGCCGTTATGAAGGTTCCTGCCTCCGGTATTCCGAAGAATATTGCAGGAATAAAAGATGCTATAAGATTTGCAGGGAACATTCCGATTATCATGAATGCAAGGAATTCTTCGTCCAGTGGGGTGGTTGAAAGAATAGAGGATAGCGTATTTGGATGTATCCCCGGCAGGAATCCGGCCATAAGACCGAGAATTACTCCTGATACAAAAGCAAAAATGTCCATGATTACCCTATTATCATATTTTCAACTCTTATGTGCGGACCGCCGTCTTCAACCGGAACACTCTGGCCAAGCTTACCGCACATACCCGGGCTGGTCCCGAAATCCTTACCGACTGCGGAAATGTTTTTCAGTACCTCAAGTATGTTTCCGGTGATTGTCACATCCCTGAGAAGTTCCTTTTCTTCTCCTGACTTAAGGACATACGCCTGCTCTGCCTTGAACATGAAACCTCCTGAAAAGGTATCCACGCTTCCTCCCTGCATTCCCCTCAGATAGATTCCATCCCTGACGTCAAAAACATCCTTTTTTGAATGCTTTCCCGGAAGGAAGAAGGTATTGCTCATTCTGACTATGGGAACGGACGAATAACTTTCAGCACGTCCATGGCCGTTCGGCTTCATATCAATCTCCTTTGCTGTTTCCCTTGAATTAAGGTAGTTGAC
>DAOVFD010000078.1 GCA_030668565.1 Microcaldota archaeon | reverse complement strand
CTCTCCTTTATTATCTCCGTAGGCAACTGCTTCATTTCAGCGGCTTTTGTCCATTGCCTCGGGGTGAATTTTGAAAGATTTACAACACCTGGCTTCACTTCTTCAATTAATTTCACAGTTTCCTGAAAATCATCTTCTGTTTCGGTTGGATAACCGACAATAACATCAGTTGCAATCGTAATATCCGGCATTTCCTTCCTGAAAGTTGAAACAACATCCCTGAAATCCTCTACACTATGCCTTCTTCCCATCTCCCTGCATACCTTTTCGCTTCCTGACTGGACAGGAGCATGAAGAAACCTGAATAATTTTCCGTTTTCCATTATTTCAACAAGCTCATCCTTCATTGCATATGCATGCTCCGGATTTATCATCCCGACACGAACAAGGAAATCACCGTCAATCCCGTTTATGCATTTCAGTAATTCAACAAGATTCGTTCCGCGGTCCATTCCATAAGCACCTGTATCCATTGAAGTTAATTGTATCTCCTTTGCATCCCTCTGGATTCCCTCGCTTATCCATTCGGTTATTGTTTTCCCGGAATAACTTACAAGAACCGGCCTTGCTATCTTTGTCTGGCAGAAATGACAATTTCCTGTGCATCCTTCGGAAATAGGCACACGCAATATAGGAGCTGTATAAAACCTTGTTTTGGTTTCAGCCCTCTTCAGCTCCTTGAATTCTGCAGGCAATCCCTCAACAGCCGCATCCACTGCATCGGTTATTCTTGAAACTGCCGAGGGCCATACCAGCGGCGCATTTGGAACAGCAGAATGCACTCTTTTTCTGTTAATTGAAAGGCACCCTGCAACAACAACTTTCTTTCCATTCAGCCTTCTCAATCTTTCTATGATTTTATTCTCAGTTGCTCCCTTTACGGTGCAGGTATTTACAACTATAACATCTGCATCGTCCTCATTCTCGACAATCTCGTCTCCCCTTTCCATAAGCAGACCTTTCATTATGTCCGTATCCGCCCGATTCAATGTGCAACCGTATGTCTCGAAGTATATTTTCATTACTCAACCCACCGGAATAAGATTTATGCGGAGGAGTTATAAAAAGATTGTTTTTCTTAGAAAATGGGAGGTGCGCTCATGAAATCGCATACCGAATACCTGTGGTTCGATACAAAAAACAAGCTGGAATTCATAAGGATAACCGAAAAGGTTCAGGAAGAGATAGACAAGAGCGGAATAAAAGAAGGGCTTGTCCTTGTTAATCCGATGCACATCACTGCTGCAGTGATAGTTAACGATGATGAAGAAGGGCTGAAGAAAGATTACATAGATGTGCTGCAGAGACTGGTTCCCTACAACGCTAATTACAGACATAATGTCGGGGAAGATAATGGTGCAGCGCATATCTGGAGGCAGTTCATGGCACACCAGGTCGTCATGCCTGTTACGAATGGCAAACTGGATTTGGGGCCGTGGGAGCAGATTTTCTACTGCGAGTTTGACGGCCTGAGGAGAAAAAGAGTGCTTGTGAAGATAATTGGGGAATAACCTCACAAAAAAGAGAAGTTTAAAAACCCAAGGATACCTTATATTATAAATCAATTAATGTTAGAGATATGGTGAGAAAATGGGAGAAGAAGAAAAAACACCCAGCACAGAGCCTATGAACCAAACCACAATAGCAGTTATTGCAGTAGTGATACTGGCGATAGGATTCGGTGCAGGATATTACATATCACTCAGCGAAACAGCTGAAGAAACGGATACTCCCCCGGCAACTACGGGGTCTGAAACAACATTCGAACTGAACATGGAAAAAGTCAATAACATAGGAAGCGTTTTTGAGGATTACTTCCATGTTGCAAGCGGAGGAACGCAGGAAAGCAGCTTGCAATACAGCACCTACAACGAATATCCTGCGTATGTCGAGCTTATTTACCTGACTGACGACCAGGAATTCCCGGTATACATATCAAAGGATTACGCCACCCTATATCCGCAGGTAATAGATTTGGAAGAATTCAAACAGCAGATTGAGGATGCACAAACAAGTATGGCAGAACCACCGCCAGAGGAACCTGTAGAAATGGAGAAAACCGAAACACCTGAAGTACTTCTTTTCGTAATGAGTTTCTGCCCTTACGGAAACGTTGCTGAGGATGCGATGGCCCCGGTAGTTGACACACTGGGTGAAAGCATGTACTTCGAGCCGGTTTATATCGTTTCACAAGCAGGTGACGGAAGCTGGGGTTCGCTGCATGGGCAGGTGGAACTCAACCAGGACATCAGGGAGAAGATAATCTACAATCTTTACGGAGCAGATGTCTGGATGGACTACGTCTATGAGGTAAATCAACAGTGTGATTACAGAAATGCAGATGAATGCTGGACAGGTCCTGCAGAGGCCCTTGGAATAAATGTAACCGAAGTTGAGCTATATTTCAACAACGAAACCAAGGTTGAAGAGCTGCTGACCAAGGATGCAATGCTCACTGCTGCATATGGAGTAATGGGTTCACCGACACTGATAATCAATGGAATCACTCATTCGGTTGCAAGGACTCCGGAATCATACAAGGGCGCCATCTGTGGTGCTTATCTGAGCCCTCCTGAAAACTGCAATGAAACGCTTTCAGAAGAAGGAGGATCATCAAGCGGAAGCTGCTGATTTTTTCTTTTTTATTTTTATATTCCGAGGTTAATACATGATAGGAATAATAGGCGGAAGCGGATTTTATTTTCTGAGAGGAAAGACTAGGAGGATTACAGTCAAAACACCTTACGGGAATGTAACTGCACAGAAAACAGTGATATCTGGCAAGGATGTCGTTTTTATACCAAGACATGGAAGAGGGCATTCCATTCCACCGCACAGAGTAAACTACAGGGCAAATATGTATGCATTCAAAAAACTGGGTGTTAATTCCGTTCTGGGAATATATGCAACAGGAATAATATCAAAATACAAACCGGGCGACCTGATTCTTGCCGAGGATTTTATCGGGATGTTTACGCCGATAACTTTTTTTGACGATTTCAAGGGAGGGCTAAAGCACATGGATGTTTCCCAGCCTCATGACAAGAAGTTGCAGAACCTCGTTCTTGCAATTGCAAAGGCAAACAGGATTCCCATGAAAAAAGATGGAATAATAGTTACAACTGTTGGCCCACGATTCGAGACAAAGGCCGAGGTAAAGGTATTGAAAAATATGGGTGCCAATCTTCTGAGCATGACACATGCGTATGAGGCAACCCTGATGAATGAGCTTGAGCTGCCGTATGTGGCTATTGCGGTAGGAACGAATTATGCCTGCGGCATCTCGAAGGAAAGACTGAGTGCCGAGGAGGTAATCGGCCACATGGAAAAGGCCAAGAAGAAGATAATCCCCCTGATTAACGGCCTCATTAAGGAAGTTTACTAGGACCCCATTCCTCATTCGACCTGAACTAATAACATTTAAAAACCCTTTCATACACAACTATTACCGAACACAATAGTATAAATACTATAATATTGGTGATGGGTGAAAAAATGGTGGAAAAAGAAAAAAATGATAAACCTAAAACAAAAAGAAAAGGAGGTGTATTGGGATTCGTAAAAAAACCGTTTACAAAAAGATTCTGGGCAGGTGAAAAAGTACCCGTAGGACAGGATGGGGAATCGATAGCCTCACAAGCAGGTCGTCCCGGACCTCAAAAAACCAATCCTGCTGAAGAGGCCGTACAGCATCACGCAAACGATGATGTAGCCAGAATTCTTAGTGGAGAAGGTAAAGAACCGAGAGGAGCAGCGAGTGGAGAAAGACCAGCCGAAGCAGGCAGAACAGGAGCAAAAGAAGATGTGCCAGGAGTAGTTGAGGATTTTGGTGAATGGATTTTATGGCACAATGAGAGAATAATCGAAGGAACCCCGAAAGTTCCCGGCGGCGTTCAGGGAAGGATTTGGAATGTTATCGGAAATGAAGAATTTATAGGTGCCATAGAGAATGTTTCTGTAGACCCTGCAACCAAACAGCCACTCACCCTTACACCGGAAGAGAAGACAAATCCGGATGGGAAGTATGAGAAAGGTATGAAAAAAGTAAGAGAAGGACTTGTAGAGAAACTAAGAGAAAAAAATGTTACCGAATTAACCTGGGATGAAGTCGATGTAATAATAACCACCATGCTTCACCATCCAGCAAGGATTGAAGAGACAAATGAATTGAAATACAGGAATGAATTTTTCCAGCTTATTAAGGATGGTGCAAAACATATAAAACCTGGTAATGAATCGCAGGTAATCGGACACGTTCTTAACTATCTTACAAAGCGCATAACTGTAGATACTGACAAAACTGCCGAGAAAAAAAAGGCATTTCACCATCTGATGGATCCACAAATTGCAGAGCAGTTCTTCAGTAAATATTCCTATCCGATAAGGGAACAACTGGCCACAGACTTTTACGACAAGATGGGGAATATCAGTGAGGAAAAAAAGAGGGAATACCAGAGCATTTTGTTACAGGAAATCCACAAAAACCCGAGCGAGTTAGATAAATACAAACAATTCTATGAGGGGGAAACTTTTAGGGGGGATAGTATTCTTGCAGAGAATCTTATAAAAGAGCACAAGATCATGCTTACAAGAGTGCTTCTAGTAGTTCATGAGATCATACAACAAGTAAAAGAAGATGAGAGCATAATACAACTAGAACTTAACAGAATCGAAAAGAAAAAGGATGTAATAATAGGTAATAAGGAGAAGAAAATTGAGGGTAGATTGAACAGCATAAAATCAATTGATCCTGAAACAAAAAAAGAAATCAAGAATCTCCTTGAGAGGACATACGAGGTTGCAAAGAAGAAGAATGAAAATTACAAATATATGATTAAAAAAACCAATGAATACGACA
>DAOVFD010000104.1 GCA_030668565.1 Microcaldota archaeon | reverse complement strand
TATCGCTTCGCAATAAAGGTCTGCCCAGCAATATCCCATCGGCTGGCTTCCGCAGTAAGAAGCGTCGTAAGTAGTACTGTGCAATACTCCTGATTTGTAATAAGATTCGATAAGCTCTTTGGTCTTCTCTCCATCGTTTTCAAATAAATTAACTCCGCCGAAAGTCATGGTACTGCACCTATCAGTTGCCTTTTCCATCCACTTCTTCACGGAAGGCGTCAATTTCTCTTCTTTGGCTTCTTCAACGACTTCCTTTGCTTTATCCCATGTTTCTTTAACAATTTTCTCTGAACTTTCAAAAAGTTTACTAGCTGGTGCTTTCTTCGTTTCAATTATCGATTTCATCTCTTTGTATTCTTCAACTTGTGCGCTTGTGTCTTTAGAACTTTTAACCTCAGCAACATTCTTTGCAGCACATCCCGCCAAAGTAAGTAAAACCGGCAATGCGGCATATCTTCCTACTTTCTTTGCAGGATCAACTACGTATTTGCTAAAAACAGACTTCGCTGATCTCTTAGAATCAGTTACTTTCCCCCTCTCATTCTGATTAACATTCCTTCTCATGAGTAGAATATTACACAGAAAACTATTTAAACCCACCGTTCTATTGAATACTACTGGGTGCAAATTGGATGGATGGGTTTGAGGAAGAACTTAAAAAAATCGAAGAAATTAATAATAGATTCGAAGATTACAAATCCCACTCTGCAATGGAACTTGCTTGTCGCTGTATAGAAAACGGACAAATGGAAGATGCTGAAAAACTTTTAAACCACGAAAATCTTTGCATCAGAACCGGAGCTTCCGAAGCACTGACTAAACATTATATCGAAAAAGAAAAACCTGATTCTATCAAGAAATTATTACAAAGCGATGATAATGGTGCATGGAACGGTGTTTACTGGGCACTTTATGAATTCATTACAATGAAATGTGATTCAGTGGATGCCCTGTATAACTTAGGAAAAATGCTGGAGAGCTCGTTGGTTGAATGGAGCAATGTCAAAAGAAGGCCGTTGGATATTCAGCTGCAATATCAGGATGCGATTTCTGGTTTATTAACAGATATCGGCGAGAAGATTAAATCGCTTGACAAGGGACAGAGGTTTTCTGACCTTGAGTGGAGAAAGCCAAGAAATTCCTCAAGCAGAATAAAGAAAATCAAAACCAGGTATTAACCAACTTACTTCTTCTTTTTCGTAGTCTTCTTTTTCACTGTTTTTTTCGTTGCTTTCGGTGCAGCCGCAGCTTCTTTGGGTATTTGTACCCTCCCTATTTTTCTCTTTGCTATCTCCACCTTCATAATGTCCTTGAAAATCGGTCCCCATCTGTTCCATGCGTCACCGAAATCCACTGTGCCTTCTTCCTTTTCCATTGACGCAATCAGTTTATTCGCAGCAGTGTTTGTCCTGAGAACGAAGTCAAGCTCCAGGAGCAGTTTGTCCCCGAGAAGTCTCTTCATTTTTTCAATCTCGTAATACATCTTTCCCTTGAAGAACGCCTGCAGCATATACTGTTCAGGGGATATTCCCGTCTCTTCGCTCCTTCTTGCAAGGGCAGGAGGTATGAATGAAATATCAAGTTCTTTCTCCATCTTATTCATGTCAACTTTATCGAAATTCATCGTGCTTGCTTCTGGATTCCTTAGGAATTTTGCTTCCCAGATACACTTCTCCATCGAAGGCCCTCTCCTGAATCTGAAAATCTCAATGAATTTCTTCTCATCTATGTCACTTTCGTACTCAAAACCAAGCACACGGTACACCCTTCCTTTCCTTCCGAACCTTATCTTTTTCAGGAAAGTATACCTGTCCGTTGCATACATACTTGCTGCAGGAATACCGAATACAAGTTCAAGCCTGTCCTGCACATCCCTTAGGGACTCGGCGTGCAGGTTATAGAGAAGGAACACACCCGGCTGCGTGTTAAGCAGGTTGATAATACCCTGGACAGCAACACGTGACCTTACCTCGTTTATAATCAGTGCAGCATCTCCCATTCTCAGAAGAGCATTAGCCATCGAAACAAGGTCAAGCTCACTGGTTCTTGCTTCCTCAACTTCAGAACTCTGGACCCTGGCCGCACCTATGTGGAATCCTCTTTTCCTGAATGCCCTGACAGGAATTTCCTCGATATCCTGAATTGGGATGATTCTTCTTCTGGTACCTATCGCGGCAATCTTGGCTGCGGTAAATGCAGTTTTTCCTACACCTTTAAGTCCAAGTACTGCCTCACTGCATCCAAGCGAAACAAGAACATCGTCATATCCCGCAAAGAAAGGACTTATTGAATTATAATCGAGATACTGCGGATAGGTGAATGGTTGTTCCTTCATTATACGCAACGCACCCTGCAGTTCTCCGAAAGTTGCCGGCGGCCTCTGCAGGTGGCATCTCATGCTCAATCTCTTGATAACAACATCAAGAATCGGGCTTGTAGAATCGAACTTTCTTATTCCGCCCGTTGTTTTTACGATGTTCTTGAACGACCTTTCAAGAAGGTCCCTGTTATACCTGAAAAGAGTGTGGCAGATACCGAATTTTGCATGTTCTATGTACAAGGGTGAATTTTCGCTGTCTATGTAAATATCGGTAATGTTGTCCTTGTCAAGGGAAATGTTTTCTATGTGTGCCCCAAGGCCAACCACCCATGAGGCACATTCCCATCCCATGCTCATTGCCTGCTGGGGTGTTATCTTGTTTCCCTCAAGCGTTGCCTTGTCCATGAAGTACTGCCGGTATTCTCTTGTTTTCAGGTTCATCAGTATGTCCCATTTGACTTCCTGGAATGTTTCCTTGAACTGCTCGTTTAGTGTCATCTTCAGCATTTTGCTTAATTCCCTTGGAAGCTTTTCTATCAATGGATTTCTCTGGACATAAAGATACGCCTCCTCTCCCGGAACTTCATATATCTGTACTTCTATTCCGAAAGGAAGACTGTAATTGGCATCAGGGTCTTTCAGCGGAATGGCATTGGAAGGAACATCAAGAACAAGGGAAGGCACGAAATACAGGGTTTTCAGCCCGGTCAATGAAAGGAATGCCGCCCTGAGGTCTCCGGTTTCCTTGACAAGTTTGTAGAGTTTTGTTTCTGCGAACCTTTTCAGTATTCCTGCAATCCACCCCTTGAAGGTTGCATGCCCCTTTTGGTATATCGACCTTTCGGGGAGCGGTTCCTCGTATTCTTTGAGTTCCCTTTCGGCTATAACCGGGTTAAGGAAAACATATTCGTAGAATCTCCTGAGAGTCTTGATTCGTTTGTGGTAATACGGGTCCTGTTGTATTCCGTATATATCCCCTTTAAGCAGAATGCCTTCGAGCTGCCTTATGAATGCCGCGTACTCTGTTAGCACAGATGTCTCCTCTTCATTCAGCTCGACCACTATCTCC
>DAOVFD010000010.1 GCA_030668565.1 Microcaldota archaeon | reverse complement strand
AAGCGAGGGAGCTTATGGAAGCAGGGGAATTCGCTGAGGGAAGCATGAAACCAAAAATAGAGGCAGCAATAGATTTCATAAAACATGGAGGAATGAAGGCGATAATCTGCGGCCTTGATAATGCAAAAGAAGCGATGGAAGGAAAATCTGGGACAGTTATTGTCCCCTAACCATAAATTTTTTCTCTTCTGTTAATATCGAAAACAATTATTAATTTTTTCTCGTATTCAGGATAAAAAAGAGCCCTATATTTTCCAATTCTACAGCGATAAACTTCTTTTCGTTCTCCTCTAAGACGTTTTATATCCAAGGTGGTTTCTGGAAATTTTTCTAATTGCAGGAGTTTCTCTTTTATTTTATTCCGTTCTTTATCCTGCAGCATCTTAAGAAACTTCAATATATGTTTCTTTAGAATTACTCTCACGTGAGCACCTATTCTATATCTTTTACATCGACGAATCCATCAAGTTTTCCTTCTTTTATCAGTCGTTTTGCTTCTTCGTAGTGTTGTCTTTCTTCAGGAGTGAGTGCCATATCCTCAACGATCTCTAATAGAAGAGTTAACATCTCCTCCATTCTATCCATTCTCTTGAGCACCCTCTCTTCTACATTTATATTTACATTTTCCATGTTATAATTTGCGTTCTTGGTATTTTTATTTCTTTCGGGGTCTCTTTCTTTTCCTGTAGCGCTCCAAATCCATTATAACGTTTAATTTCTCCCCACAGGGACATTTTCCGTCTTTGTCTAATTTGTTTTCAACTACACCAAAACCAAACCTGCGTATTACCTTGTCCCCACATTTAGGACAGTAGGTGCTCTCAGTATCCTCATCCTGCCTGTTTCCTGTATAAACATACTTCAGACCCTCTTCAATTGCAATCTCACGTGCTTTTTTGAGCGTTTCGAGCGGCGTTGAGGGTGTGGTGAGCATTTTGTGGGCAGGGTAAAATCCTATGAAGTGCATGGGTATGTCAGGTGACAAATCCTTTACCCATTTCGAACTTGCACGTATGTCCTCTTCATCATCATTATACCCCGGAATAATCAGATTTATTATCTCGATATGCTGCCTTTTGTGAAGTTCCTTTATACTGCTAAGGACATATTCAAGGTTCACATCACCGCACAAGTCCTTGTAAACATTATCATGGAAGCCCTTCAAGTCAATCCTTGATGCATCTATATATTTGTCCATTTCATTTATTGCAGCAGTTGTCATATATCCGTTTGTTACAAATACGTTGTATCCCCCATCCTTCATCGTAAGCTTTGCAGTGTCCAGTGCATATTCCATGAAGATAGTCGGCTCTGTATAAGTATAAGCCACTCCGGGAACATTCCGGCTATTGCATATCTCCCTTATTTTTTTTGGAGACAGGTCCTCACCGGTTATTCCGCCATACGCCTGGCTTATTTCATAATTTTGGCAGAAGAGACAGCGGAAATTGCAACCAACAGTTGAAAATGAAAACGATTCCGTCCCTGGCATGAAATGATAAAACGGTTTTTTCTCTATCGGATCTATATGCATTGCAACAGCCTTTCCGTAATTAAGTGCATAAAGCTTTCCGTCAACGTTTTTCCTCACATGACAGTATCCTTTTTCCCCCTCTTTTATCCTGCATAACCTGTAGCATAAGAAGCAGAGCAATTCCTTTTTTTCAAGAGGTTTCCAGAATCTAGCCAGTTCAGCCATGCTTAGAATTCGACAAACTGATTAAAATTCTTTTGCACCCAATATAATCACGTGATGATTGTTCGACAGCCTGAGAAGCTTTGTTTCTTTTGGACTTAGGTCAAAGCTTCATCAACGCTAAGGAACTTCGTTCCTTGCGCCCAATGTCAGAAGGACATTAGGGAGGTCTTGGGATAAAACTCAGGAAGTTTGATGAAACTTTAACATGGGTAAAACAGAAGGAAAGTTTCTGTGATGACGATCTTGAGTTCTGATATAAATGATAAAATTGGTATCTTGGAATGTAAATGGGATACGCGCATGCCATAAAGGTGGTTTTCTCAAATTTTTATCTTCCTTCAAACCGCATATTATCTGCATGCAGGAAGTAAAGGCAGATGAAAAATCACTTCCAAAAGAACTTACTGCAGTTCCCGGCTATGGGCTTTACTGGAACAGTGCAAAAAAGAAAGGATATGCCGGCACTGCTGCTTATATGGGCGCAAAACTGGAGAAAAGGCTGAAGAACGTCAAATACGGAATCGGAACAAAGAAATTCGATGATGAAGGGAGAATAATAACCTTTGAATTTGACAAATTCTATCTTGTAAATGTTTATTTCCCGAATGCGCAGCGCGGTCTCACAAGACTGAAGTTCAAACTGGAATTCGATAAGGTATTTCACAAATACCTGAATAAATTGAGAAAGAAAAAACCGGTTGTTGTCTGTGGGGATTTCAACGTTGCCCACAAGGAAATAGATCTTGCAAATCCTAAACAGAATGAGAAAAATGCAGGGTTTACAAAAGAGGAAAGGGCATGGATGGACAAATTCACAGCAGACAAATACATGGATACTTTCAGGATGTTTGAAAAGAAGGGCGGAAAATACACGTGGTGGACCTACAGGTTCAATGCAAGGAAAAGAAACATTGGCTGGAGAGTGGATTATTTCATCGTATCAGATAAGTTTGAGAAAAAAGTGAAAAAAAGTTATATTCTCTCAGAGGTTTACGGTTCAGACCATGCTCCCATTGTGCTGGAACTGAAAATCTAATCTTAAGTATCTCCCGGAGCCGGCCCCAGATACCTCCATTGGTCATCGTATATTTCACCGGTTTCATCTATCATATCAGGATTGATTTTACTCATCACCACGGGGTCGTCTTCCCACTGCCTATATGGCGGACAAAATGAGTTATTGCAGTTCTGGTTATAATAATTGTATGCAAAGATTTTCTTAAGGCCTGCATCAGCACTCAGTTCACCCAGTAATTCTCTTCTATCGACCATACAGTCTACAAATTCTATGAAATTGCATCTTGTCGGAGACCGGGTGTCCCAGCATATATCATAACATTTGCTTTTGTCAGGTTCTCCTTCACCGACACAGCCTTTATGATAAACACCCGGTGCAAGTTCCTTACATCCTAGCGAAATTTCATAAAGGTCTATTGCTTCACAATAATAGTCTGCCAAGCAGTCTCCCCACTCCTGGTTTCCACATGCGGGTATATCCAAGCTTTTACTCTTCCATACTCCTGAAAGCATATAAGTCGATACAAATGCCTTCATTACCTCTTCTCTTCTTCTGTCACTCCTGTGGAACGGGTCGGTTACCCTTCCACGAGTCTTTCCTTTGCATCTTGCCTCTGCATCATTCATCCAGTTGACAGAGCCATTTTGCATTACGCCTCCAAGTTGGGCAGTTCCCCTGCATATATTATGGCTTGCGTTGAAAGGATTGAATTCTTCAGAGCAGAATCTTGCTGCATCAACATTTTCCGTCCTTCCCCTGTCTCTTGCATCAAGGAAAAAGTCTTCATACATCCCTGTTCCTCCTTCATCAACCGGCCAGTAGCTGTAAGGTGAATTCATAATCTGCATTATTCCCATCGCAAGAAAACGATAATCTCCAGGGTTTGCAGGGTTTGCAAGCGCCGGTAGGTCCTCGCAGTACCCTTTATCTTCATAGTAAACATGGTCCGGGTCGTGTATTTCGTCATATCCTACAGAATATTTTCCTCCCACACAGTTCTTCGTTCTTCCGTCTGCTGTTATAAATTCCCCACCCATTCCGCCGCGACCAGCACACGATACACTGCACGGATTCCAGTTGCTTTCCATTTGTATAACCCCCCGCACAAGCATGGGGTCAACATTGGACCTCGAAGAATAATAATTTATTTCAGGATAGGCTTCACATTTCCCATTCTCTACTCCATTGATAATCCTCGACACCCATTTGTATTCGTCCTTATTATCCTCATATTTCTTTAGTACCGGATAAAGCTCATACAGGTCCTGACCATTCGCAATGCACGCATCACATCTCCATGTTATGTTTTCAAGCTCCTCAAGCGGAGTTACCGGGTCAGTAAGTATGTCCATTCCAGGACTGTCCTTGTACAGGCTTCCGAAATAATCGGTTTGGGTTACATAATTGCAGTTTCCACCGCTTTCATTTGGGAATACTATCGCGTATCCCCCGCCCTGTTGTAGCTCGGCTATCTTCGTTATCCTCTGGCATCCCCCATACCAGCTTTCCAGCCTTTTAAGATTCGCAGCAATATCACAGTCATTGCACTTGAGCGGGTCTCCTCCCCACTGCGATGAATTGAATGAATAGGGCGCAATTCCTATCACTCCTACATCTCTCAGCGTTATGCTTCCTGAAGGGAAGAAATATTTGTAACCCTCCGTAACAGCCCTTTCATCCCATATGCACTCAGTTATCGGGTCAACTGTTCCCTGGTCTAAAAGTACATAAGGCACTACGGAAGGCAATCCATATTCGTAAAGACCATAAGCTGCAAAATCCTCCGCCATCCTTCCCAGACCTTTCGAGCCCCCAACATTGCAGCTTTCGTTTGAATAATGGGAATCTATGCCGAAAGCGAGCATCTGCACATAATCCTTATTATTGCCAAGCTCGTTCATAACAGCATCCAGCGCTTCCTTATCCCCTATTTTCGGGGCAAGCGCCACAAAGCATTTGATATCATTAGGGGGATGGTTGTTGCATCCGTAATTCAATTGGTATATCTGCTCAACAATTTTATCAACATCATCCAGCTCATAATTTATCTCAGTAGTGATTATGACGGGTCCTGCAGAGCCTGTTATGCGACCCATTGTAACCTCGCTTGCCTTCCTGCCAAGCTCCTCGCCTATACTATATGACCTGCCGGCATCTATATTCTCCCCGCCGCTGTACAATACGTAAACAGGAATAACCTCTTTCTGCAGCATGCACATGGCCCTTCCTGCATCCGGTAAATCATAATCCCTTCCCTCACTTCCTGTGAGCCAGTGGACTGCCATTGTCTGTTTTCCATTACAGTATTTGTTGGATTCACCGAAATCAAAGAAGCTCGGTCCTGCGCCGTACATGAAGTTCCTTGAAGCGTAATCATTACCATAAACACCCCTGTTGTAATTTTCGAATTCCGTTTCGTTACAGGGGTGATGAAAGAAGCACTTGCCTCCTGCAAAGGACGACCATATGCTGAAAAAATATGATTTGTTCTGGCATATCATACAGGTGCAGTTGCCAAGCCTGCATTCCTCTGCCTCACTGTCTGCGGCAATCCTCTTTGAAAGGTATTTGGAATACTCGTTCCTGTAATCTGAAGAACTGCCTATGACATCCATGCATCCGGAGAGCAGAATCAGAAAGATTGCTAGGCATATGATTTTTCGCATAGCTTATTTAAGAAAAGAAAGAAATAAAAAAAGAAAGCTAGTAGATCATTCCGCCACAACTGCACTTGGAGCCCTTGTAGCTCGGTTTGTGGCATCTTGGACAGAATGCAACCATTGAGCCTTTCCAGGGCTGCATGAACCTTAGCGTTGCATTTCCAGAACTTCTGAACATGTCGCCGACTGCTGCAGTCCACTTCCTTCCCGGGTCCTTCTCCTTTGCCCTTCTCATGGCACCGGTTGCTATCTCCTTTGGTGACATTGAAGGTGGAATGAACGGAAGTGGCAGGTGGTATGCGAACGTCAGCGGGTTTGCCCAACCGTACAGTGAGTTCTGCCATACGCCGAAGTGCATAAGCTCCTGTTGTCTCCTGATTCCAAGCGCTTCTGCAGCAACAGTCCTGTTCATGGTGTAGCTGAGTGCCTGCTCTCTTATTTCCTTGTCCATTGTTGCTACCCCTTCCCTGTTCCTCCACAGGAATTCGGCCTGTGCCGGGTCAATCTTAAGCACGTTTCTGTAGTCAAGCATACTCGCTCCAGGGTTTGTCTCCTGTGTTCTTCCTACTGCGTATGCACCGCTTCTCTTTCCGAATATATCCTGAGGTGCCTGGTTGTGTCCTGCAAGTATGTCACCACCTGCAAGCCCATGTCTCTCAAGGCTTCCTTCCCAGATATTGAGCTTTGTCGGAATCTGTCCAATGCTCTTCTTGCCCCATGAGAAGCTCAGCGGGTTAAGTGCCCTTCCGGCTTCAGCGAACCTGGTGGGTGTGTAATCCCATGTCTTGAGCGGGTTAAGCGACTTGTCCCACTTGGAGGGCATTCCCTGCATTGACATCTGCATTCCACCGAACATCTGTGAGTAAGGTCTCTGTATCTTGGTTGCTATGTCAAGCGGGAATCCGTATATTGCATTGAATGTTTTCCACTCTGCCCCTGTCATAGTACCTCTGACATATTCCTTTGCCTTGTAGTCCTGCCTCGGACCGAAGTGGAAGTATGATTCCATACCCTGTTGAAGTCCGTGTGAAGTTGAATGCCTCATCGGGTTTCTGTCGATAGCCCAGTCCCAGGCATGATGGTAAGGACCGTGCTCATGTGCAAACCTGTGGTAAAGGTCTCTTTCCTCCGGGCTAAGCTGCTTTGCGTCAAGCTTGTAAATCTGCATTGCAGTTCTCATTGACTGCTGTCTCAGGGCTTCTGACTGTGCAGTTACCTCGTAAGATGCACGGAATGCCGGGCCACCTGCACCAACTCCTGCCTTTGCAAGATAGGTGCCCATGTTCTCTCCGTAGCGCTTGACGTGTGTCATGAATCTCTCGGCAATCTGACTTTCAAAGCCGAACATTCTGAATGGAGTCGGGGCAAGTGCCATGACGTCCTTCTTCGGTGCTATCTCAACTGCACTCTTTGCCCAGTAACCCTGCATGTCATATGTCTGGTTTCCGTGGCGCCAGCAGAGTGCTCCGAATATTTTCTCTCTCTCGTAGTTGTATCCTCCCTCTCCCTTCCATTTTGTTGTTGAATCCATGAATGCGGACCAGTCCTTGGGGTCACCGCTTGACTGTACCTTATTGAACTCTCTCTGAAGGTCGGGTCTTCCCCTGAACTCTATTGCAACATCGTCAACGTTGAATGCCCTGTTCTGTCCCCTGTTGTCCTTCATCATAACGTCTCCGTAAACCCTGTCTGCACCACTAAGAGGCATTCCCTTGCGGTAGAATGAGAATCCACCCTCGTAGTTCATGACGTATGCCTTGTTGCTTGTAGCTATATCATCGAAAGTAACCTTGTGGTTCAGGACTCTCTTGAAGTCTCCTTCGTATCTCTTCACGATTTCACCGAGTTTCTTGAGGTCGGCAGGCTTTGAAAGGTCCATGGTCCTTACGAAGTTGAGTTCAGGGTGCATGTCACCCATTCCCCTGTCCATAAGTGCTTTCTCCATGAATCCTGCAAGTGTTCCTGTGTAATATTTGGATACTTCAGGTGTCTTTCCGTATGCTTCATAACAGAACTGCGAGTTGAATCTGTTCTGTGTGTCCTCCTTAAGCATCTTTCTTACCATGAGGTCTTTTCCCCTTTCAGCCCTTTCGCTGACGGTCCAGCCGGCTGAACCCGGCATCCTGTCAAGCTGTGCCTCTATGCCAGGGTCATGGGGACCTACGTAGCTTCTTGTGTATCTTGAGTTAACCCACTGGCCTATTGAAAATGCAGCACCAGTGGCTATCTCACTTACCCAGTGTCTCTTCATGTCAACCTTGAATGCACCCTTTGCAGGTCCGAATTCCTCTTCAGCTCCCCAGAATGCAACCCTTCCTTGTTCATCAACCTTCTGGTATGTTCTCGGAACTCCTTTCATGCTGTGTGCAAGACCGGTTCCAACAGCAGCGTAATCATCGAGTGTTGCTGTGTTGACATTCTTTCCTCTCTCTGCAAGCAGTTTCTTTCCATCTTCGGTAAGAAGCTCCCCGAAGTTCTTCACTACTCTCTTTTCAAGCGCCTGCAGCTCTGACATGTTTCTCATGTACTCAGGAAGCTCGTGCATGTTGGTTGTAGGCTTCAGCGTTACCGTTCTGTTTATTATGTTAAGCTGTGCGCTGAGCAGTTCATCCTTGAGTCCACCCCCTTTCATAAGGTGGCCTTCCTCAGCATCGTAAATCATGGTTCTGAGAGTCATAGTCTCCCAGAGGTCCCTTCCGTTAATTGAATTTCTTCCGACAACAGTGTAGAAATGACCGTCATCTCCCATCTGTCCTACTCCTGCCGCTTTTGCATGCTTCTGGTGCTCTTCAAGAAGTGCGTTCAAAGCTATGAACTTCAGGTATCCTGCTTCCCCGCTTGCTTCTATTGCAGCGAGTTTATCATTGAACCTATCCATTGCAGGGTCTATCTTTACGCCATAACCCTTTGCAAGGTTCTTAAGTGCTTCAAGCTTTGCCGCATCGCCCAGTTTGGCGTTTGTAAGGATTTCCCTGAGTTTGCCTTCCATCTGTTCTATTGCTGCTGCATTCTTGTTGTATCCTGAAACTTCAAGTATGTTCACGTCCTTGTAGCCCATCTTTGCAATCTCTTCTTCTGCCATTTCGAAGTTAACGCCCATCTTTCTGTAAAGTTCCTTCATTACGAACTTCATCTCGTCTTTTGAAATCTCCTTTCTGAGCTTGTTGTAGAGGTGCTCCATCTTCTCGTCGACAGGCATCATCTTTCCTATTTCCATACCAGGCGCTTTTTTCTTGAGCTCTTTTGTAACTACTCCTGCCCATCTTGAACCTCTCTTTCCTGCTCTTTCCATTTTCTCCAGTGCGCCCCTTCCACCTATCATTTCTATTGTGGTCTTTGTTACTCCCCTTCCAAGCGCCGGAGCCTGTCTGACCATTTCTTTTGTTCCTCTGCCCGCTACCCTGGCAGACCTTATTATTGAATCCAGGCTTCCTCCGAATGTCGTACTTGTTACGTAGTATCTGTTTGAACCAAGATATTTTCCTACCTGGCCTGAAACCTTCTGGTGAAGCTTGCTCCTTGCATGAAGGTCAGGCTGTCCTGAAAGAACATCCATTGTTCTGGAAGTTCTCTGTGTCTGGAAATAATCCTTTACAATATTGGCAAGTGCTTCATCCTTTCCTCCCCTTGCCTTGAGATTATTTAGTATTTCAGCGACTGTCCTGTGCTCTGCCTCACCATACATGCCCGGCACTGTCTTGAACAGCTTGCTTGCATCGCTTATTTTCTTGCCCTTCCCTTTTCCGGCAAGCTGATTGTTCTCGTCAGCAAGCGTTGCAAGGCTTTTCATGAGCTTCTTATCGTCTCCTGTTGCACCGCTCTTGTCAATAAGCTTGTTCCATTTCTCACGGTTTGAACTGTGTCCAAGTTTGCCGGCCTTCATTGCTGCAATACCTGTTATTGTTGCCAGTCCTGCAACTGACTTTCCCCTAAGTGCCCTCTTCATTTGACTGTAACCGTAAGGAAGAATTATCTGTCCGCTTGCCGTGAATCCTTTCGGTGCCGGAAGTCTGGGCGATGTTATGTCAAGAAGCGTTATCGGTGACCTGCCTGCAAAATACATTGAAGCGAGCAGAAGTCCGAGTATAAGGAACACTCCTATGCACGGTAGAGTGCCTACCCCTCCGCTTTCAGATGCATCTGTGAACGCCCTTATCGCATCAGCCACCGCAGCCTTGAAAATTTCCGCTGCAGATGTTTTTGTATCGCTTATCTCAACAACTGGTTTTTGGTAATCTACCTTAAACCGAGCTCCTGTTTCAGGATAATATTCTATCCTGAATGTTGCTCTCCTTCCTTCAAAGTATTCTTCCGGAACAACACATGTTCCATAATAATAGTCTATAATGGTTCTATCTCCTGTTGTAGGATCCGTATATCCTTCTAGCGGCTCAACTTCATTTGCAATTATTTCAGTTCCGGTTTCCTGGCAGTTGACTGCGGTATCATGTCCGCCCGTTGCCGGATTATATATCATTACTTTGAATTTTGCATTCTGGAGCGAATACATGATCGGTATCGTGCCCCCATCCGGAACTACAGCTTCCGCTTTTTTCAGGAAACAGGCGTTTACATCATCAGCATCCTCACACTCTTCCCATAGAGCATCGTATACCTTCTTTGCATCCCCCTCAGGAGTCACTCCTGGTTCGGATACGAGCATGCCTATCTTAAGCTCTTCTCCGTATTCCCCGCTTTGCTTTACATCGAGAAATCCGTATAGAGTAGTATCAGTAGTAGCTGCAACAGCCACGCTGGACATTCCCAGCATCATAATCAAACCGAATACAAACCATATTTTTTCATTCATTTTCATCGCCCGAAGCCTTCTTTTGGCTTCTTTGCGAGTTAATCGGGCCTCAAGTCCTTTTTAAATATTTCGATTTATACTCTGTATGAAAATACAAAAACTACAAAGAGTGTAGTATATAACGCAAAATCAGAAAAAGGTGGCTTCATGAAGGAACCAAACCCTTTCGTCCCCTGGGATGAAAGCCGTATAATGGGCAGGAAGGAACATTTTAAAGCATTTGAAGATTTTCTCGGCTTCGTAAATTCGGGCAATTCAGGCATGTTTGTGCTCAGGGGGGTTCCGGGCAGCGGAAAAAGCAGCACAATAAGGAAGTTCAGGGGGGATTCCCTCCACCGCGGTTTTTTCTCCCCCTCCATACGCGCTGAAAGGAACGAGAAAATGGACAGGATAGTGAAGGGTCTGTTCCAGGAACTTGAGAGTGAACTAATGGAAAAGGTGGACTCAGGTTCGATGCCTTTGGGAAGGGCGGATGCGTTCTCAAAGCAGAAAAACGTGGGCACGCTCAGGATGCTCATAAACAACCTCTGGAAAACTCTGGGGCATTCCTTTTCAGGAGTGATATTTTTCATAGATGATTTTGACAACGTAAGAAAGAATGAAGAGATGCTCAGGCACATATCAAATGTCGCATCAGAAAGAAGAAGCGTTGGTTTTGTTATTACAACCACCAAGAAACTCCGTCATCTCCCTGAAAACATCCAGGAACTGGAACTGGGTCCGGTAGAAGAATACGAATTCAGGGAT
Organism: Microcaldota archaeon; assembly: GCA_030668565.1. Lineage (GTDB taxonomy): Archaea > Micrarchaeota > Micrarchaeia > Anstonellales > Bilamarchaeaceae > JAVZJR01. Next base: position 4,850 of record DAOVFD010000010.1, on the reverse strand, counting down.
TACATATCAAAAAGCCTGAAAAAAGAGCCAAAGATGGGTGAGGAATGCATAAAGGCAGTTTACAATGATTCCGGGGGAAATCCAAAACTGCTCAAGCAGGTGTGCTGGATTCTCTACGATAGTATAAAGGAAGGAGAAAGAGTCATAACAAGGGCGCATTACAGTGCCAACATGAGAAAAATAATGAGTTTTCTTGCAAGGGACTGGCTCGGGAAGATGTATGCATCAGCATCACAGCAGGAAAAAACAATACTCAAAATACTTGCAAGGGCGAAAAAACCCCTCGCAGTAAAAGAAACAGCAAAGCAGCTTAACAAAAACATGGGCCCTGTTGCAACACTATTGCTCCGTCTTGAGGCAAAGGGCCAGATAGTCAAGGTTGAAAGAGGAAAATACCGGGTTTTCTCAGGACTTTATGCAAAGTATGTCAGGGAGAGGGGATAGTGGCCCATAGCCAGTCTTCCTCAAAAACATCGATGAATTCCTTAACAGCGCTGCCAGATATAATCACGGATGCCTCCCTGTTTTTGTTCAGTGCGGAATAACTGAAATTATGCGAACCCACAAGCACTTCTTTTCCATCGCGGATTATGAATTTCGAATGCATCCTTTTCCCACCATAATATTTTACGGATATCCCCTCACCTGCAAGCCTGATGTACATTTCATCATTTGCATTGTTCATCGGTTCGGCTTCCAGCAGTATCCTTATTTTCACTCCCCTGTCATGAGCCCTTACAACTGCATCGTGAACATCATAAGAAGTGAAAAGATAAACTTCAATATCAAGCGATTCCTCTGCTCCGTCAATGAATTCTATAATCTCATTTCCATCTTCAGGAGAGAAAACAGGAATGATAACCGGGGCAAGGAATAGCTGGTTCAGAACAAGGAACAAAATAAGCCCGACCAAAAGACCGGAACCAAAGAAAATTATCCTCTCCCGCATTATTTCTCCCATGCCTATCCATTCGCAAACGTTTTTTAAAATTGTTACTGAATGCTTTACATGGGCATAACAGGAATAATTGAGAATATAGGTAGTGAACTTACCATACATTTTGTTGACTTATACAATTCGGTTGCCGGCTCTGAGGATAAAACAATGATGTTCCTGATTGCAACTGTAATTCTTGCATTTTACTGTTATGTTGTTCTGCTTTTCTACAAGAAACTCTCGCGCAGGGATATTTTCAAGGTACAGCTTGAGGACAAGCATGGGCTGGGAATAGTTTTCGAAATACTGGCATATATTACTAGATATATTATACTGTTCCCAACATATACTATCTTCTGGTTCATATTCCTCTCCTTCACACTTATCTTTCTTGGGGCTGCGGACTTCACACATATTCTTTTCCTGGCAGCACTTGTGCTTGCCGCAACAAGGCTGCTTGCGTATTTCAATGAGGCTGCGGCATCCGAGATTGCAAAACTCCTGCCATTCGTGTTCCTCGCGGCAGTTCTTCTCAATCCTACAATGCTTGAGCAGCAGGCGTTCCCTGAAGATAAAATAATAAGGGAGCAACTTGTTCCATCAGCAGTTTTCTATTTCAAGATAATAGTAGGTCTTGAAATCGCACTGAGAATACTCTATGATTTGAAACTGCTTGTGCAAAAACTCGAAATCATAAAAACGCCCGTAGCAGAAAAACCAAAAAAGAAGGAGAAGTGACCTTAAGCCACAATTATATACATTTAAAAACATTTCTGGGCATATAGTCAATTATGAAGCCTGGCGAAGTAGTCGACAACATTAAATGTTCCATCGAGGAAAGAATGGAAAAGCCGTATGCCCCGATTGCTTTAGTCGGTGTTGGTATTGCCATTTATGGTGCTATGGTTACAGTAGCAGCTTCCAAAAACGAAACGGAAAAGGCAGTTAAACAGGAGCTGAAAGAGAAAGACGCTGAAAGGTACTCCTCCTTGAAGAGTATGGAAATAGATGTAAAAACAATTGAAGCATGTGAAAGGCTCGCCATTTCAGAAGTTTCCGGAGAAAAACAGAATATAAAGAACAGATGCAGTAGCATGAGAACAAATCTTGAAAATTACAAAAAACTTTCAAAGAAAATTGCCGAAGACATCAAACGTGCAGATGCAAAGAAAGCGGTTAAGGGAACCGCAAAAGGAATCCAGATGAGAAAGAAATAATCTAAGGCAGCCATTTCTTGTTTTCTATTTTATCTTTGATGTATTCCCCGACGAATGTTAATCTCTGTCCCTGCAAAGCATCCTGCTCTATTTTCTTTTTGGTTTTCAAAACCATTTTCAATTCCTTTACCCATTCCTTATGCCTGTTAATCCACGGATAATCCATCATTTCCTGCGCTCTTTTCAGGTCAACATCCTTTGCTTTTATCGTTAGTTTCTTCAGGAAGTCAAATTCTTCAATATCACTCATCGTCACTCCGATGAATCTAGCTTCAGGAACTGCAAAGTCCCTTCCAAGATAAGCAAGGTTCATCGAACCGGTCTTAATAGTCCAGTAAATATACCATCCCCATGCATCGCAGTCCATCAGGCAATAAATCGGAAGTTTCTGGTCTGCAAGTTTTCTCAACAATCTTCTTGTTCCCCTTGTTGATTGTCCTTTTGGAGTAACAACAAGGCAGTTTTCCTTTTTCCAGAACTGGTCTTCATTTAATCTCTGCCAGAGTGCATCCTTCTCAACTACCAAAACATACTTCGCATTTACTTTTTCTATTTCCATATCATTGTCAACATCGCTTGGAATGCTCCATCCGCTTCTTCCCTGTTTTGCACAGTCGATAATGGTTTCATCACCGCCGAATTTGTCCCTTATTTTCATAGGGCCAGCAACGAATCCTTTTCTGTCGGTGGTAAGGTTCAAATCCTCTCTTTTAACTTTCAGTGCAACTTCCAGGTCTTCGATTAAGGCGTTTGATTCGGCTTGTTCGGAAAAGAGCTCCTCATCCATGTTCTCTCCTAATGAAAATTTCAACTGGTAGAAAAGACCCCTGATACTGGTATGGAGATTCTGCTCAAGAAACTGCCTTGTCTTTGCTGCAATCGCAACCGTCTGCATGAATGTCCTTGCCTGCGCAACACTAAGAAATTTCCTGCTTTCTTTTTTGTCACCCAATCTCAAACATCCTATTCCCTCATCGTAAAGAGTATTGCTTTTTGTTCTCAATGTAGATTCGAATTCCGGACTTTTGCCTTCTTCTATTTCCTTGACCATTTTCTTTCCAAGTTCTGTAATCTTCTTTTCTGTTTTGCTCATTCACTCACCTCCTCCTTGCTTCCTTTGCCCACGATATATTTTTTCTCTATTATTTTCATCAATTTTTCCTCAATTTTCTCACTGTTTTTTCCGGTAAGCGATGAAAGGTCGCTTGAAAGCTGGGGTACATACCTGCTGATTACTTTTTTCTTTGTTGCAATTTCGCTTGCTTTCTTCCTTCCTGAAATATACTTTTGTATTCCCCGTGAAGCTTCCATGACTGCGAATCTTATCTCATTTTCAATATCCTCTTCAGGAGCGATCGCAAGTTTTCCTGCACTCGTATAAGGAACATAAACACTGACAAAATTCACAAGAACCACAATTGGTGCCTCATCAAAATCCCTGAGATTATACCTGTTCCAGTCTATATTTTTGACAACCTCAGTAATCGCACATCCGGAAATATCAAAAAGGAGGGGCACCCTGTTTGCAAACCTCATAACCTCTCCTTTCTTTCCCGCTTCTTTTACTCCTCCGCCGTAAGCTATTCCCACTTCAACCGCAAAAGGGATTCCGCCGCGGTAAACTTTCGGACTTCTTTCTGTCACAACAAGAAGTTCAGGATTGAATATATTCCTGAAAGATGCATCTACCTGCTCCTTTCCTATAGGTACAAGCGAATCAGTGGCAGGTGCAATCCATTTTACTTTCTGGAATGCCCTGGTTAATTTTTCAGCATCATCCCATGATATTCCCTTCGGTGATTTATCAAAATTAACTTCAGGTATTATGGTTTTAAGTTCAGAAACCTTGTTTGCGGTAACCCTTGAAAAAACTCCCTGCAGGAATGCGGATATCTTTCTGTAATCCTTTCCGTAACGATGCGAAAACTCAAGGAGGTCGTGTGTAGTTATCCCAAGCGGATGAGGTTTAATCTCAAAAGGCCGTGGAGGATTCTTCTCAACAGACCTGGGAAAAACCGAGGTCTCCCCGAACGGGTCCTTGAATGTGATGGTGGCATGCGGATTTGCAAGTGCAGTTCTTCTTATATATTCGAAAGGACCCTTGTTGCTCTTTTCGTATTTCACTTCCTTATATTGTGAAATAACTGTCAGCCCGTGCTCTTCACTGGGTTCTTCGGATAGTTTCTTCACAACCGGTTTGTTCCTCTTCAGGTCTATCGAAATTTCGTATTCTTTCTTTTTTCCTTTATGATATGAAACAGCCTTAACCGGTTGTCCTGTAGTGATGTATGAAAGCATAGTACATCCACTCCCACCTATCCCTTGCTGCCCTCTCTGCTGGATGTACCTGTGGAATTTCGTTCCTGCAAGCATCATCCCCAACGCCTTTCCAACATAATTCTCAGGAATTCCCGGCCCGTTATCCTTGACCGTAACAAAGTAATGCTCAGGTTCGAGTTCCTTTACTTCCACATATATCTCCGGGAGTATTCCTGCCTCCTCACATGCATCTATGCTGTTCGTAATCATTTCGTGGACTATCATTGTCAGCGAGCGGACCTTGCCGCTGAAACCCAGCATCTGCCTGTTTTTCTTGAAGAACTCTGCTATGGAGTGTTCCTTGAACTCTTTGAACATGTCTTTGACCATGGGAAGTTCACCTAAAACAACAATTATTCGACTAGGATATATTTATA
>DAOVFD010000001.1 GCA_030668565.1 Microcaldota archaeon | reverse complement strand
TGTCGAGCTTGATGCAAAGAAAACAGACAGCAAAATTCTCAAGGTTGTCAGGAAGCATACCACAAAGGGAGGAAAGATAACGCTTACCTTCCATGACGGAAGAAACATGATTGCTGACAATAACGTTAAGGTTGGCGACACCGTTGTTGTAAAACTTCCGAAAGCAGAAATGGCTTCACACCTTAAGCTGGAGTCCGGTGCGAGATGTCTTGTTGAAAAGGGAAAGCACTCCGGAAAAGTCGTAAAACTAAGGGAGATACTCAAGAGAAAAGGGGGGAAAAGACCCGAAGCGCTCGTTGAGGACGAAAGCGGAAGTTTCGAGACGGTCCTCGATTACCTCATGGTCGTCGGGAAGGATTTTGAGGTGAAAGGATGAGAGAGATATTAATAGAAAAGGTCACGGTAAATATCGGAACAGGCCAGCCGGGGGAGCGGCTTGACAATGCAAAAGCCCTCATAGAAAGACTTACCGGCAGGAAAGCAATAGAAACCAATGCAAAGAGGAGAGAACCTGCATTCAAGCTGAGAAAAGGACTCGAAATAGGAACAAAGATTACCCTGAGAGGGAAGGAAGCGGAAGGTTTCCTTGAGAAGGCTCTTGCTGCAAAGAGGAAGGTTCTTAATGGGAGAAATTTTGACAGGAGCGGAAATTTCTCGTTCGGTGTTGCGGAGTACATAGATTTCCCGGGGGCAAAATACGACCCTGGGATAGAGATGTATGGTTTCGATGTTTGTGTCACGCTTAAAAGACCCGGAAAAAGGGTTTCAGTCAGAAGGATAAGAAAGTCAAAGGTAGGCAAGAAGCATTTGATTTCCAAGGACGAGGCGGTTGAGTTCATGAAAACCAGGTTCGGGGTAAAAATTGAGTGATTTTTATGAGAGAAAACAAATCAAAGAGGAAAGCTGGTAATGAGGACAGGTATAAGGGAAAAGGAACCAGAATATGCAGGAACTGCGGCACTGCCAGGGGCCTGATAAGAAAATACGGGCTCAACATATGCAGAAGATGTTTCAGGGAGATAGGGGAGTCCCTGGGGTTCAGGAAATACGGAGGTTGATGTAATGGTCGATCATCTTGCAGATGCTCTTAACACGATAAAAACACATGAAATTGCAGGACAGGAAACGTGCACTGTCAGGTCCAGCAGGATAGTTGGGGAAGTGCTCAATGTCCTTAAGGAAAAGAAATACCTGAAGGAGTTTAAGAAAATGGATGACGGAAGGAAGGCATGGTTCGAAATAGAGCTTGACGGGAGGATTAATGACTGTGGTGTAATAAAGCCGAGATTCCCTGTAAAGAGAAACGAATGGGCCAGAAAAGAAGAGCAGTACATCCCGGGTGTCGGAGTAGGCCTTCTGATAGTTTCAACTTCAGAGGGGATAATGACCAACATCGAGGCGGAAGAGAAGAAGATAGGCGGAAGGCTGGTCGCCTACGTTTACTAGGTGTTTATCATGGTAGCAATTCTGGAAGGAGTCACGGTTGAAATAAGCGGAAGGGACGTTACCGCCAAAGGACCGAAGGGCAGCGTTACAAAGAGATTCTCGGCCGTCGTAAAATTAGAGAAAAAGGACAACGAGCTGGTCGTGCAGGGCAGTGAAAAGGAAAAGGCCTACGTGGGAACAGTTGAATCGATTATCAACAGCATGTTCATAGGGGTCACCGAAGGATTCCAGAAAAAACTCAAGGTGCTTTACTCTCACTTCCCGGTAACTCTTGAAGTCAAGGGCGATAAGATTCTGATAAATAATTTCATCGGTGAAAAGTACCCGAGAAAGGCCAGGATAATGGGAGGTACGAAAGTTGAAGTCAAAGGACAGAGTGTTACTGTTTCAGGACTTGACAAGGAGGCAGTAGGCCAGACAATCGCAAACATGAAATCTGCAATGAGGATAAGACGGAAAGACCTTCGCATATTCCAGGATGGCATATTTGAGGCAATAGAATAAGGTGAAGCTAATGGTCGCAAAAAAAGATAAGAAAAAGAAAAAAATAAGAAAAAAGAAAAAACCGAAATTCAATCCCCTTAATCTTGGTCACAAGAAAAAAGTAAAGCCGAGGTGGAGAAAACCCAGGGGCACGGCAAACAAAAAGAGAAGGAAGTACGAATTTGCAGGAGCACATCCCAGGGCAGGTTACGGAAACAGGAAGTCGACCAGAGGACTGAGGAAGGACGGGAGAAAGGAGGTTCTGGTGAGGAACCTGAAGGACATTGAGATGCTTAAGGACAAAAAGGACACAGTTGCAAGAATGGCAGCAGCACTGGGTGCGAGGAAGAGAGGCATTATAGCCAAGAAGGCAAAGGAGTACGGAATAAAGGTTCTGAACTTTAAGGAAGATGGTGGTGCTCATGGCAGTTAATACCGTAAGAAGGCTTGCAGCCGAAATGCTTAATGTCGGTGAAAACCGGATAAAGATAAACTCCGAAAACATCGCTGAAGTGAAGAGTGCGATGACAAGGGCGGATATCAAGGCTCTTATAGACAAGGGCACAATAAAGGCCCTGCCCAAGAAAGGAAGAAAGAAAAAAGAAAGGAGAAAGAAGAGAGGTTCCGGAAGCATAAAGGGGGCAAGGGGTAAAAAAAGAAAGAGAGACTGGATGGTGAAAATCAGGGCCCAGAGAAAACTCATCAGGAAGCTTCTTGAACTTGGTGTTCTTCCGAAAGAGGAGAAGCGGGCAATATACCTGAAAGCCAAGAGCGGGACATTCAGGAACAAAAGGGCGATGCTTGCGTATCTCAAGGAAAACGACCTGATTCCCGAGGAATTCGAACTTCCAAAAGAGGAATATGTTCCCAAAAAGAAACCAAAACCAAGGCCCGAAAAAAAGAAAAAGCTGAAGGAGGAACCCAAAAAAGAAGAGAAAAAGGAAGAACCAAAGAAGGAAGAAAAGAAAGCTGAGGAGAAAAAAGAGGAAAAGAAGGAGGAAAAAGAGGGTGAGAAGAAATGACACGAGCAAAAGGTCCCACTTATAAAGTTCCATTCAGGAGAAGAAGGGAAAAGAGAACCAATTATGAAAAAAGGCTTGCGCTTGTAAAAAGCGAGAAGCCCAGAATGGTTGTGAGGAAGAGTAACAGGTATGTTGACATTTCCTTTGTTGTTTTCGAACCTGAGGGGGATAAGACTCTTTTGACTGTAACCGGCAGGAAACTTTCAAAACTTTTCAAATGGCCCTCCAAAAGAAATGTGTGGAGTGCCTATCTTACCGGACTTTATGCAGGAAAAGAGATTTCCAAAAAAGGCGTAAAGGAATTTATTCTTGATGTTGGAATGCATACCCCATCCAAAGGCTCTGTGCTTTTTGCAGCACTGCAGGGGGCAATCGATGCAGGTTTGAAGTCAACCTACAACGGGGAAAAAATTCCTTCAGACAAGCTGGCAAATCCACCGGAAAGCATGAAATCCGCATTTGAGGATGTTAAAAAGAAGATTTTGGCAGGATGATTTTTATGGCAGGCAGGAGAAAAAAAAGAGGTACGGAAAAACTGAAACCTATAGACAGGGAATCATGGAAGCCCCGGACAAAGCTCGGCGAGAAGGTCAAATCAGGGGAGATAACCTCTTTTGAGGAAATAGTCAACCTTGGAAAACCGATACTTGAACCTGAAATAGTGGACCTTCTTCTTCCTGAGATGGAATCAGAGACGCTTGAAATCAGGACGACACAAAGAGTTACGGATTCGGGTAAGAAGACAAAATTCAGGGTCGTGGTCGTGATAGGGGACAAAAAAAGCCATGTAGGCGTGGGCGTCGGCAAAAGCGAGGAGATAAAACCAGCTATGGATTATGCAATCAAAAATGCGAAGAGGAACATGATATCGGTAAAGATGGGATGCGGAAGCTGGGAGTGCAGATGCACCAATCCTCACTCCGTGCCCAGGAAAACCCAGGGTAAGGAGGGAAGCACGGTCGTTACAATCAAATCCGCACCCAGGGGACTCGGTCTTGCCTCAAACGATATCGTGAAAAAGGTTCTTGGAATGGCGGGAGTGAAGGATGTCTGGAGTTCCACAAGCGGAGGCTCCAATACCTATAACATGGCAATGGCAGCCATAAAGGCTCTTGATGCTCTTAATCTGCTCAAGCCTTCCCCGGAGTGAGAATATGAAAATTGCAGTTGTTCGTGTTCGTGGAATAAGAAAAATCAACCCGAAGATAAGGAAAACCCTTGAACTTCTCAGGCTCAACAGGCCAAACCACTGTGTGGTATTAGCCGGTTCAAAGCCGGACATGGGAATGCTTAAAGTGGTGAAGGACTATGTTGCCTTCGGTGAAATAGACGAGGAGACCCTTTTCAGGCTTATATACAAAAGGGGAATGAAGGGCTCTAAAAAACTGAAGGAACTTATGGAAAAGGACAGGATAAAGGAAGCGGCAAAGGGCATCTTTGGAGGAAAGACCAAAGTTTCAGATGTAAGCGACCCTGTTTTCATGCTTCATCCGCCCAGGAAGGGATACAAAGACATCAAGAGGGCATACCCGCGTGGAGACCTCGGAAAGCGCGATGATATGAATTCGCTGCTTAGAAGGATGATGTGATGCTGCGCATCATAGCTCCCCCTACACGTTGTTTCGGGGGATGATGTAAAGGTGAAGGTGTATGGTCAAAAGGAAAAAAAGGAGAAATAAAAAATATCTCGGTTTAAGGTCCCACGGAAGGGGCAATATCAAGAGAGGCAGAGGTGCAGGCACAAGGGGAGGGGTCGGCAAGGCCGGACTCTGCAAGCACAAGGGAACCTGGCTTGCTGTAAATGACAAGGATTATTTCGGAAGGTCGGCGAGGGGTTTTGTAAATCCGGCAAAAAAACCTAGAATAGACGTAGCACATCTTTTTGATATAAACCAGTGCGCTCTTTTGGGAAAACTTGACAAAAAAGGAGATAAATACCTTTTCGAGTTCAAAGGAAAAATACTTGCAACAGGCAAGATCACCGTTCCGTTAAATATAAAAGCTTTGGAATGGAGCAAGAGAACAGAAGAGAAAATAAAAGCTTCAGGCGGAGAAATATCGAAGCTTGAAAAATAGGTGACTGAATGGGTCTGTTTGATTTGGTTCACTCTGTTGCGAAGTATCTACCCGAGATAAAAGCCCCTGCCGTCCCGGTAACCGGGAAGGAAAAGCTGATGTGGACCGGTGTGGCATTGTTTCTGTTCTTCATGATGTACAATACCACCTGTCTCGGTGTGGTCCACAGCACCGGGGGTATTGATTTTCTTCAGACAATAACCGCTTCAAACATAGGAAGCATTCTTACAGCAGGTATCGGCCCTATCGTGTTCGCAAGCATTTTCCTGCAGCTTTTCAACGGTGCCGGAATCATCAATCTTGATATGAAAAACAAGGATGACAAGAAAAAATTCCTTGAAACCCAGAAGGTCCTTGCAATACTTCTTGCATTTCTTGAAGGCTTAATCTTCGTGGTTACTCTTAAAATAGGATTATTCCCTCTCTTTGGAGACCTTGGAGAAGGGATTGTGACGCTTGCTGACGGCACGCAGACATTACACGCTCCTTTCACCATGTTTCTTGTTGTGCTGCAGATAGCGTTTGGTTCTATTGTGATTCTCTATCTGGATGAAATGGTTACGAAATACGGAATAGGAAGCGGTGTCAGCCTTTTCATAGCCGCGGGTGTCTCATTTGCGGTAATAACCGGTCTGTCAGGACTCATATTCGGTCCTGCCGGGATGGTTGACCTCATGTCGGAAGGCGGGGCGGAAGCTTTGCCTAATGCACTCCTTTCCATAGCCCCATTCCTATTCACTATTATTGTCTTTCTTGTTGTTGTTTACGCCGAAGGGGTAAAGGTCGAGATACCGATAGCATTTGAACGTGTCAGGGGGCTTGTACCCAAACTTCCTTTGAAATATTTCTACGTATCCAACATACCCGTCATATTCGCTTCAGCGCTGATACTTAACATACAGATGTTCGGGTCAGCCCTCCAGGGGGACCAGTTCACAGTTCCCGGCACCGATATAGACATTACGGGCATAGTCCACAGTCTGGGCTATGTTGATTCACAGGGCCAGTTACGCGATGGGCTGCTCTATCTCTTCACACCGATTTATGCAGGAAGAGGAACCCTTGCGCATTTTGAATTCATGACAAATGCGGTGACTCCCTTATTCGGTATTCCGGAATGGGTGCATGCAATAGTCTATGTGATAGGACTATCATTGCTGTCACTTGCTTTCGGTCTTTTCTGGGTAGAGACAGCAAACATGGATGCAAAAAGCGTTGCAGGCCAGCTCAGCAGTTCCGGATTGCAGATTCCCGGATTCAGGAGAGATCCAAGGATGCTTGAAAGCATACTGCACAAAAATATTTATCCGCTTACTGTTCTTGGTGCGTTCTCTGTGGGTTTCCTTGCAGGGATAGCAGACCTTACAGGAGCTTTGGGAACCGGAACAGGTATTCTTCTTACTGTAGGTATCCTTTACCGAATGTACGAACAGATGGAACAGCAGCAGATGTTCGAACTGTTCCCGGTGCTTAAAAAACTTGCAAGCTGAGGTAATAGATATGATAATAGTTATGGGTTTGCCCGGTGCAGGAAAAACCACCGTGCTTAAAGGGGTAAAGTCGGATTACAGGATTCTTAACTACGGGGACCTGATGTTTGAAATCGAGAAGGAGAAATACGGAATAAAGGACAGGGACGAGATGAGGAAGCTTCCTGTTGAAAAACAGAAAGAGGTCCAGAAGCTTGTTGCAGAAAAGCTTTCAAAAGAGGAAGGAAAGGTAATTCTTGACACTCATTGTTCTGTGAATACTCCCGGGGGTTATTATCCCGGCCTTCCGTTTGAATTCCTTAAAGTCCTGAAAGTTGATGCACTTGTTCTTATTACTGCAGACCCGAAGGAAATTGAGCAGAGAAGAACCAGGGACCCGTCAAGGAAAAGGGATATTGATGATGTTGCATTGCATGATTTGATGAACAAGGCATTTCTTGCTGCCTATTCTGCATTTACCGGAGCTCCAGCAGTTGTGATAATGAACAGGCAGGGAAAACTCGAAGATGCGGTTGCAGAACTTCAGAAGATTTGCGATATTTATTAGTTATTTCTTTTTTTGCTGAGCCCACCAGATATAAACTATAATCAGTGCTACTAATCCAAACAACCTTCCGTAAATATTAAGGTCAATGATATATTCGATTATCCTGTTCAAAACAAAAATTCCTGCAAAGAAATATTCCACATTTCCAATCGTCTTTTTATCCAGCAGGTAATAAACTACCGGTACTATCATGAAAGACAGTGATATGAAATTTGCGAGGATAGAATGGTATACTCCCAAATCATTCAAACTTAATCTAAGATTCCACGCATATAGATACCAGAAAACTGAAACTAATATTGAGGTTATTGCTGCAAGTCGAAGAGCATTCTTAACCGCATTCGTTATTTTTTTCCTGTTCCATTCGTTGAAAATAACCAGCCATAAATATAACAAAGCAGAACCCGTAATTATCTCTAGCGTATTTGTTATACTGGCCATTATTCTCTCTGTAAAAAAGTATCCACTGTAATATAGTATCGCATAATTTAATATTATATGTAAAACTAGAGCTAGAATAACCAGTACAGCAAATGATACTATTGCATAAGCTGCGCATAATGATTTTATCTTGTTTTTATCTATGCCCTTAAGCATATATTTTCCGATTAGAAATAGGACTACTGCAAATATTGGAATGGTTACTGAGAAAATTATTGTTTTAAGCCATTCAATATATTGTATGATATCCAGGCCATATATATCATTAACATAAGTTATTTGTTCAAGAAGCAAATTAAGACCTACAGTTAAAATTCCTGCAAGAAATACTGCAATTATAACTACAGATACATGATTCCATCCAACTTCTATCTCATTCCCAAAGAAATTGATTTTCATTTCTTTTTCCTCTTTTTCTTCTTGTGATTTCCATTCATCTTGTGGAGTATGTGGTCTTTCAGATATACGACAAGGAAATAGGCTATTGTAAACACCACTATTGCCCCAAGTATATAGACATGGTCCAGGCCAAGGTTCGGTACGACACCAGTGCTTATGGAAAAGAACAGGGAAAATATCACAAGCCATGCCATCATTCCAACCATAAGGTCGAAAAGATGAGTGTTCACTGTTTTTGCGATATGGGTTGCGACTATCCAGCCTGTCAGTATATTATACATAGTAATTATTTCTATATCCTCAAATGATGTTCTGTTCAGTGCACCGACAAAAGAAGAGCCGGCAATATACAGTATGCAGATATTGGCCGCAACAAACCAGAACAGGGAAAATGCTGCTGCCTTTGTCGATTCCAGATTAATATCAGAAGCGGTCTTGAAAAGGAAATAGATTGCCAGAACATAAAAAACAACGAGAGCAGTGGTCATGAGCATACCGAGCAGCGGGATACTATGTATAAAATCCGAAAACATCACACTCAGTATCAGGACTATCATGAATCCCAGTGCATATACCAGTGCCGGAACGGTCGCCCTGACTTTTCTTCTCAGTTTGTTCATGGTATCCTTAGTGAATTTCTTATCAAAGTATTAAAACATATCGCAATAAAGTGAAGTTCATGCTCGATATTCATATAATCAGGGATAATCCTGAAATTGTTGAGAATGCGCTGAAAAAAAGGCATTATCCGGAAGACAGCTTCAGGGTTCTGGAGGAAATAATAGAGCTTGACGTCAAGTGGAGAAACGTAAAAAAAGAGGAGGAAGAGCTCAGGGCGGAAAGGAACAAGCTTAACATTGGCATATCAAACAAGAAAAAAACAGGTGAATCCGCGGACAAGGAGATAAAGGAATCTGCAAAGATAAGCAAGAGAATCAAGGAAATCTCGGTTGAAACAGAACAGCTTGAGACAAAAAGAAATGGCCTGCTCCTGCAGCTTCCGGCGATACCTCATGATTCCGTTCCTGTGGGTGAAGACGAGAGCAAAAACAAGGAAATACGAAAATGGGGCGAAACAAAGAAGAACGCCGATGATGTCCTTTCGCACTACCAGGTAGGTGAGATTTCAGGGCTTATTGACTTTGAAAGAGGGGTGAAACTTGCAGAGCACAGGTTTGCCATAATGAAGGGCCCGGTTGCAAAACTTGAGAGGGCCTTGATAAATTTCATGCTTTCGGTGCAGACAACCCATGGTTATACCGAGATAGCACCACCATATCTTGTCAATACAAAGACGATGACGGGAACGGGCCAGCTCCCAAAATTCGGGAACGATTTATACAAGTGCAGGGATGATGACCTCTGGATGGTACCCACGGCAGAGGTTCCGCTTATCAACATGTATGCAGGGGAAATTATTGATGAAGTCCGCCTCCCGATAAAGGTTGCTGCCTTCACGCCATGCTTCAGGAGGGAGGCAGGTGCATACGGAAAGGACATAAGGGGCCTCATCCGGCAGCACCAGTTTGACAAGGTGGAACTCGTTAAGTTCACCCATCCGGAAAGGAGTTATGATGAGCTTGAGAGCCTTACGAAGGATGCCGAAAGAATACTCCAGTTGCTTGAGCTTCCTTACCGGGTTGTTGAGCTGTGCACCGGAGACATCGGATTTGCTGCTGCAAAGACCTATGATTTGGAAATCTGGATTCCAAGCCAGAACAGGTACCGTGAAGTATCCTCATGTTCAAACTGCGTTGATTTCCAGGCCAGAAGGGCAAACATAAAGTTCAGGAGCAAGGGAAAACTGGAATACGTGCATACGCTTAACGGAAGTGGCCTTGCAGTGGGTAGGACATTAATAGCAATCCTGGAAAACTATCAGGAAGACAAAAAAACAGTGAAAATACCGAAAGTGCTTAGAGACTTCATGGGCGCAGAGGAATTCATTTTTGCATAACTGATTTTATGAAAAAGAGAGAACTCAAGAGGCTGATTGAAACGGGCGGAGCAGCCTATTTTAGCGACCCCGAAGGAAACATCTATGTTGAGAAAGGGAAAAAGAGGCACATCCTGTCCATATTCGATGAGCATCTCTATAAGCTCAGGTTGTTTAATGGAATCCCGATTCTTGAAATAGACGGATTGAGGATGCATCTTGTAAAGGATTTCAAGACCCCTCTGGACTATTCAAGGGAGATTGCAGAGAAACTAGGTATAGGGAGGAGAGACATTGTTCTTGATACATGCATGGGCCTTGGTTATACGGCAATAGAAGCCTCAAAAGCAAAAAAGGTTGTAACTTTCGAGATAAACGGCCCTGTTCTGAAACTTGTGGAATGGAATCCGTGGAGCAAAAAACTGTTCAGCAGGAGAATAGAGATAACTCTAGGGGACATTGCCGAGGAGATAAAGCAGTTCGATGATAATTCTTTTTCAGTAATAATCCATGACCCTCCGAGGTTCTCAAGGGCACCCCTGCTTTATTCACTCAAATTCTACCAGGAGCTTTACAGGGTTGCAAAACCCCAGGCAAGGATTTTCCATTATGTTGGCTCTGTAGGTAAGGGTAAAGGCAGAAAAATAGCAGAAGAAGTGGAAAAAAGGCTGAAACGGGCCGGCTTTGCCAATATAATATACAATAAGAGATTACAGGGCCTGCTTTTCAGAAAACCGGCAGTTCCTCACCGGTAAGCATCTGATATGCCTTAAGGTATCTCTCCGAAGTCTTCTGTATGACATCTGCTGGCAGGGGCGGCGGCGGAGGTTTCTTGTTCCAATCTGTTTCCTCAAGGTAATCCCTTACGAATTGTTTGTCAAGGCTTACCAGTTTTCCTTTTTCGTACTCATCCTTCAGCCAGTACCTGCTGGAATCAGGAGTCAGAATCTCATCTATAAGTATTATCCTCCCTTCAGGGCTGTATCCGAATTCAAATTTGGTGTCTGCAAGGACAAGTCCCCTGTCAAACGCATAGTCCCTCCCGAATTTGTAGAGTTTGAGGGCCTTTTTCCTGACAAATTCAAAGGTGGTTTTTCCTACTATCTCCGCAGCTTTTTCTTCGGTGATATTCTCATCATGACCTGTTTCAGCCTTTGTTGATGGGGTAAAAATCGGTTCTTTTATCCTGCTGCCGTTCTGCAGCCCTTCTTCCAGCTCTATGCCGCACACCGAGCCGGTTTTCTGGTATTCCTTCCATCCGCTTCCTGTCAAATGGCCGCGGACAACGCATTCGAGAAGTACGGGGGTTGCTTTCTTCACAACCATGCTCCTTCCCCTGAGATAATCCGGAAGTCCTGCAGGAATATCGGTGGTAATCATGTGGTTTTCTATTATTCCTTCCGTTTTTTTGAACCAGAACACCGAAATCGTATTCAGCACCCTTCCCTTATTCGGTATCCCCTCCTTAAATACTACGTCAAAAGCACTGAGCCTGTCAGTGGAAACCATCAGCAGCCCGTTATCCAGTTCGTATGTATCCCTGACCTTCCCCTTTTTTATCAGAGGAATAGATAGTGATGTTTCTGTTATGACTTCCGTAAAATCAACCTCCTGCTTTCTTTAGACAGTAGTATTTCGCTACATATAAATATCTTTTGCTTTAGATATATAATCACTGTTTTTGCCCAGGTGAAACTATGGGTGATGAAGAAAAAAGGGAAAATGTTCCAGCGGTTAAGTCGGATACTCCAACCTCTATTTCCACAGTGGAGGACACGCCCAGCACAAGCCAGGATGTGGTAAAAGAAGAGCCCAGGCCGGTGGACAGGATACCTGCCCCGGATGCAGGCACTGCGTCAAAACCCCCGACAACCGAAGAAAAACCCACAACCGATGACGAGGAAATATTGAAATTCCTTAAGGAGACGGAGCAGAAGATTTACGTTATTGGAACCGGAGGAAGCGGAACGAATACCCTGGACCGTCTTTTCCATATGGGAACCCAGGGAGTTACGTTGGTAGGAATGAACACTGACGCAAGACATCTTCTGAGAGTCCGTTCCAATAAGAAAATACTTCTTGGAAAGAAAGTCAGCGGCGGAAGGGGTGCAGGTTCAAATCCCCTTGTAGGAGAGGAAGCCGCGAAGGAGTCATTGGCAGACATAAAGAATGCTCTGGGTGGAGCATCGATGGTGTTCATAACCTGTGGTCTTGGAGGGGGAACAGGAACCGGAAGCGCGCCGATAATAGCACAGGCTGCAAGAAGTGCAGGTGCCCTTACAGTTGCCATCGTAACACTTCCGTTCGTTTCCGAGGGAAGAGTAAGGATGGAAAACGCACTCCATGGTCTTGAAAAACTCAGGAAAAGCGTTGATACCCTTATAGTAATCAAGAATGATAAATTACTCGGACTGGTTCCAAACCTTCCGCTTAATACAGCATTCAAGGTATGCGATGAAGTGCTTGCAGGCTCGGTCAAGGGAATCGCAGAGCTGGTAACCAAATCCGGACTGATGAACGTTGATTTCGCAGACCTCAGAACAATACTCGCAAGTGCAGGCTATGCGGTGATTGGTCTTGGTGAGGCCACCATAGACGCTAAGCACGATGAAAGGGCGAGGATTGCAGTGGAGACTGCGTTGAACTCCCCGCTCCTGGACGCCAGCATAAATTCCGCAAAGAAGGCGTTGGTTAACGTAATCGGCGGGCAGGACATGACACTGAAAGAAGCGGAATTCGTGGTCTCTGAAACAGCAAGGAGAATAGATTCAGATGCTCATATAATATGGGGTGCAAGAGTAGAGGAAAAAATGAAACGTTCATCCATGCGCGTTCTCATAGTTCTTGCAGGAGTGCAATTTCCCAAATACGTGCTTGAAAAAGGTTCGGATGTTGAGGTTCTCGACCTCGATATCATAGGTTGATTTCAGGTGATTGATTGGAATTACGTGAATTGATTAGAAGATGCATCAGGATATTTCACATCTCAAGAAAACCTACCCCGCAGGAATTCCGGAAAGTTGCAAAGGTAGCTGCGGCGGGCATGATGCTATTTGGAATCATAGGACTGGTGGTATCGCTGGTTTTTAATCTTATATGATAAAGTATGGGCAGGTGAACTTAATGATATATACAATCCGTGTAACTTCCGGCCAGGAAAAAATAATAGCACAGATGCTTGAAAAAAAAGCCAGGGCGGAAAAACTCGATGTTTATTCAATAGTATATATAGAAAATATAAAAGGATACTTATTTGTTGAAGTTCCTGACAAGAACATACTTGCAAAGCTCATACAGAGAGTGAGGCATGTTAAGGGATTCCTTAAAACCCCGATAGAGAACAAAGAAATAGAAAAACTGCTTGTTCTTACCAAACAGCCGACACTTACAATCGAAGTCGGGGACCTTGTGGAAATGTCTTCAGGACCTTTCAAGGGGGAGCGTGCAAAGGTTGTGAAAGTGGATGAGCCGCACGATGAAATAACCGTTGAACTTGTTGAGGTGGCAGTTCCTATCCCGATAACGGTCAAGAGCAAGATGGTGAAGATATTCCAGAAAGCTTCCCAGATGGAAGACTAATCATTCCTCATCTTCAAAAGAGAACAATTTGTCGATGGGTACTTTCACTATTTTTGAGATCTTATAAGCCAGTCTAAGAGAGGGATTATACTCTCCTTTTTCCAGAAATAATATAGTTTGTCTTAAGACCCCAACCTTTTCGGCTAGTTGTTGCTGGGTCAGACCTGCCATTTCCCTTGCTTTCTTTAGATTGGATATCATATCACTTACTCTCTTTCGGGTAATCTCACCATTATCTCAAAAAATATCCTCGATGTTAATACAAGCACTAAAATAATACTATATACTGCGAGAGGAACTGTCAGCCACCCAATATCAAAATATTTAGCTACAAAAATGAGTACAGCACCCCATATCATTGTTATCAGCATCGCGTATACATGGCTCGTTGCACTTATCCTTGTCATTCTTTCATCGAAGACCATCTTCTTTTTGGTTAGATGTAAGAAAATACCTGCTATTAGAAGAATTATCCATACTGGGAACATTAAAATTATAAAAAATTCAATGGGTAGAAATACAAATGCGGGAAATATAATAAAAAGCGCGACGAATCCCACTAGGTCTCTTATCAGCGTATATACATTCATCACATCACCATGTTAAAAATATATAACGTTAGATTTATATAACATTAGGTTACTCAAAAACATCAGTAAAGTTTCCTAGACTACAGCCGCTTTTAAATTTATTTTTGATTTTTATAAATTTAATCTGAAACGAAAAAAAGCAAATCAAAATAATTTTTTGTAAATTTTTTTTCAATTTTTAATTTTTTTGCGCAAAAAACTTTCAAAAACCCGCTTTTTTGGTAAAAATTACAAATAACTTTATAAAACTATTTTTTGTTGTAATATTGTCATTAAAATTTGAGGTGAAAAAAAAATGGCAGCAAGAAAGAAAAAAACAAAAAAGAAAGCAAAAAAGAAAAAGACAACAAAGAAAACAACTAAAAAGAAAAAAAGAAGGAGATAATCTGATTTACAGCGACTAGGTTGGGGCGGTCCTCCATGAGGTCGTCCTGTTTTATTATTCTTTCTTTCTTTTTTTACTCTTCCTTATTTTAATATGAGACATCCCCGTAAATAGGGAATTTGCCGCATAACTCTTCCACTTCACTCCTTACTTTGAGTTTAAGTTCGCTGTCATTCGGATTTTCAATTACCTTCACAATCATCCGGGCTATGTGCTTCATCTCATCTTCTTTCATTCCCCTTGTTGTCAGCGCGGGCGTTCCCAGTCTCAATCCGCTTGTTACGAACGGGCTGCGGGTATCAAAAGGAATAGTATTCCTGTTTGTTATTATTCCCGCTTCTTCAAGAGCTGCCTGTGCATCCTTTCCGGTTATCCCTTTCTGGTTGAGGTCCACAAGCAGAACATGCGTATTTGTTTTTCCTGCAACAAGCCGTAATCCCAAAGAAACAAGTTCTTCTGCAAGTACTTTCGCATTTTTCACTATCTGCGTAGCATACTCCTTGAATTCCGGTTGCATCGCTTCATGGAAACAGACCGCCTTTGCCGCTATCACATGCTCAAGAGGCCCGCCTTGTGTTCCAGGGAATACTCCTTTGTCTATCTTCTTTCCGTTTTCTTCAGGTCCAAGTATTATTGCCCCCCTTGGTCCCCGCAGTGTTTTATGCGTTGTTGATGTTATCACATCTGCGTAGGGCGCAGGGGAATTGTAAACCCCGCCGGCAACCAATCCTGCAAAATGGCTTATATCAGCCATCATTACCGCACCAACCTCATCGCAGATTTCCCTGAATGCCTTGAAATCTATCATGAGCGGATATGCAGTATAACCGCAGATTATCAGTTTCGGTTTTTCTTCAATAGCCTGTTTTTTTATCGCATCATAGTCAAGTGCTTCTGTTTCCTTGTCCACTCCGTAAGCAACAGCCCTGAACCATTTTCCTGAAAAATTAACCGGTGAACCATGGGTAAGATGTCCTCCATGTGGCAGTTCCAGCCCCATGAATTTGTCACCCGGCTCAAGAAATGAAAAAAAAGCAGCAATATTCGCGGATGAACCTGAATGCGGCTGAACATTTGCATGCCCCACATTAAATAATTTCTTTGCTCTTTCTATTGCCAGTTCCTCAATCTGGTCTATGTACTGGTTTCCTGCATAATATCTCTTTCCCGGATAACCTTCGGCATATTTGTTTGTTGCAACAGAACCGGTGGCCTCCATAACGGCTTTACTCGTATAATTTTCTGATGCTATCAGTCTAAGGGTACTCTTCTGATAATCAAATTCTTCCCTGAGCAATCCATAGATTGCACTATCTGTTTCCTTCAGTTTCATGAAATCAACCCGCAAAAATCCTTTCGTAGATAACAATTAAAAAACCAATCATGCTATTTTGCTATATTCTTATCCTCAGCCGAGGTGGCAGAATCCGGTAACGCGCCAGACTTGAGATCCGGGTGAACTGCGGTTCACTTCTCTCAAGAGGACTTGAGATCTGGTGCCCGTAAGGGCTTAGGAGTTCAAATCTCCTCCTCGGCGCTTTTCTATCAGAGATTAGGCTAACTATCAACCAACAATTTGTTAGCCTAACTATTTAAAATACTTTTCCATCAAGATTACTATATGGAATTACATGCTCGGGTTAGAACAAAAACAATAAAGGGTGCAAGATATTACTATGCAGATCTGACCTTTAGAGCAGAAAAACTTAGAACATATTCGGTTTATGTAGGCAAAACCAAACCAAAAGAGAAACAGTTGAAAAATGCAAGAAAGAAACTTATACATAACGCTGCATCTGATTTGGCCCAGAATTTTAAAACTAACTATCTCTCAGAAGAGCAGGTTCTTGTATCTGAGATATTAAGAAGAAGGTATAAATATAAACTAGGAAAGCTTAGCAATGCACAAATCGAGGATGTAGGAAAAATTGAAGTTTCTAACTTTGTCTATACCACACTTATAACTGAAGGAATTCCTGTGACATTGGATGACGCACAAAGAGCAGCAAGTCTATCCAAAAAAAGAAAGATTCTCAAGGATTTGAATTTGGATATTTCACTTTCTATGACTCAAGGCGTTGAGGCAATACAGAATAAGAAAAAATTGTCTATTTCATCTATAAAATCCATTCATAAAATAATAATGCGCGATTTCGAACATGCAGAGCCAGGACAATTCAGAAGAAGAATGGTGAATATCCTCAGGCTTGATACAATAACAGGTAAAGGTACAAGAATAAGATTCAGGCCCGCCATGCCCAATGAGATCTCAAGAAAAATTAACAAATTTATTGAGTGGTATAATAAAACCCAAGGCATTTATCCTGTAGAAAAAGCAGCTCTTGCGCATCTTAAGTTTTATGTGATTCATCCGTTTATTGACGGGAACAAAAGAATAAGTCGTCTTCTACTAAATAAAGCATTGTACGACATTGATTTTCCGATGTTAAATATCTCAAAGAACGAAGAAGAGTATTTCAATGCTTTGATTAAATCTGTTGAAAACAAGAATCCGAAGTATTTTGTGGATTATGTGTTCTCAGCATTTATAGAAAAATGCTCAAGAGTTAGGCCAACAACGGCTAGATAATTTGTTAGCCTAATTTCATTTTTTCTCAAAATAAGTCCTGAATTTATCTGTCAGGAGAAGCTTTGAGCTTCTGCCTGCCTTCTGCTGCTTTATGAACCCCGCATTAGTAAGTTCTTTTACATTATAATAAACATGAGTCCCCATCTTCTTTACAAGTTGTGACTTGAGCATTCCGTCATGTTTTGAAATAAAAGCAAGGGTCCTCAACGCTGACCTGCTTATTTCCGTATCCTGGGCAAACTCCTTTACCCTCTCAACATGGTCGTTTTTCACCCGCATAAGATATTTTCCATCACTTTCTATTATCTCTATCGCACTGTCTCTTTCATTGTATTCCTTTTGCAGTTCGGTTATCGATTTTTTGAGATAGCCCAGTGCACCTACTCCGGTAAGCGTCCTGAATTCTTCAAGGGACATAGGTCTGGCGCTTATGAACAAAGCAGCCTCAATAAGTCTTTTTTCCTCTTTCATCCGGTCAACCTCAGATATCCCAGCAGCTCTTTTGAATAATCCACCTTATCTCCTTTTTTCTTTTTATTTCTTATCATTTTGGCTATCCTCCCGGCTGTCGCCCCAACTGTTTTTCCAGTAGTATCTATTTCAATTGGTTTTTTCCTGTAAACTTCACTTGTTCTTTGCACACAGTAGTCAAGCATTTCACTAAGCAAATTTTCTCTTGTTTTTGCTGCAGAGTACTTCCTTCCTGACAAACGCCTCTTAAGCTCTTTAGGATGGGTTCTGAGAACGAAAATATAATCGCACGGAAGTTTGGTTTCGCATGCAAGATGTCCCTCAATCACGTAATTCCGTTCGTTTCTGAGCGTTTTTTTCAGGATTTTTTCAAGCAACTTTATATCCACTACTTTTTCCCTGCCTTTTACTTCAAATATCTTCTCTTTTTCAACAATTTTTCTTATGGAAATAAATTGTATACCAAGAATATCTGCCAATTCCTCTGCAACCTTTGTTTTACCAGTTCCAGGCGTACCTGTTATTACGATGCGCATAACTATCACTTAGAGTTTATCGGACAGGATTTTGAAATACTCTTTTGCAAATTCCAGAGTCTCAATACCCTTCTTTGTTGTAGTATAGTATTTTCTCCTTCCCTCGAATTCGGATTTTATCAGCTTCTCATTTTCAAGCTTATATAATACAACATATATCATTACCTTATTCGGCTTGAAAAGATACTCCTCCTCAATCTTCTCATCAAGCTTGTACGCATAAATCCTCTTGTTAATCCTTATCAGCGACAGGATATACAACCAGAGATTCCCTGAGGTAAGGAGACTCCTCAGCCTTTTAACAGGTGATGTGCGCAAAACCTCGAATGTTTTCATATCGTTACCCTAATCGCTCTTCTTCTTTTCCTTCTTTAAGCGTTCTGCCTGGCTTACCATTCGCTGATAACCTTCCTCTTCTTTTTCTCTGGCTGATTTTGTAATCTCTTTTGCTGTAGTATTTGCTGCATCTTTCCATCTTTCTGGGTTCCGCGTTCCAATACCGACTAGAGCATCATCATACACGCTTTTCGGAAGTTTTACCCCTTTCTGTATTGCTGAGGTAACGGTAAGCGAAGCTACAGCTGCAGTTGCCTGGCCATCTCCATAGAAAATATCTTTTTTCTTAGCTTCCCAATCTTTCCATTTTCTCATCTCAGCGTCAGAGACGGTCATCCTATTTTTCAGTTCTTCAGCTCGTTTTTTATTCTTCATGAGTTCTAGGTCAGCATCAACAATTATGCGTTCTTCGATTTTTAATTTTTTGTACCAATCATCTAACATTTGTTCTGGTTTAGGCTTGGTTACTCCTTCATATACGGGCATTTCCGGTTTCTTTGGCATTTTATAGAGTCCATCTCTTATCGATGTAGCAAGGAACTTTTGCTCAGGTGTTTTTGCAAAGGTTGTCCCCCCCGCACCAATTACTGCTTTACCTATTTCTTCTCTTTTATATTGTGTTGCTTCGGGTGCACTTAAATGACTGCTCACTGCACTGATTACAGTTGTATGCGTTATATCATACTTCGTTTCCGGACTAACTGCAGGTTCTTTTATTCCCCTCTCATAGAGCGGTTTTAAGGCATCTGCTGTGATGTCATTTAGTTTATGATATGTAACAGCAGCTTCTGTCGAAGCATTATTCCATGCTACTGCACTCCCTCTTGCATCTTTGTATATTTCTTTCGCAGTTGCAATTGCTTCTGTTTTCCTTGCACCTGTTACACCACTCTTATCTAATTGGGTCTCAACCGCTTTTATTGCTTCTTTTTTAGTCATTGTAGCCAGTCCCGTGACTCCAAGGCTGTAGATCGCTTCTGTACCGCGTACGTTTGCCTCGCTCGGTTTTTCGTATTTTTCCGAGAAAATTTCTCCGCCTTCCCTATACCACCCTCTGGTTGCTTGGGTCTCAAAATGTCCTCCCGTGCTTTCATCCGGCGGTGTATTTGCAATCAGCGTTAATGCCTTCTTACCAGTATCAACAATAACATCGTTTGATTTCGTTTCAATCTTTTTAGTAGCGTCGTTAAATTCCGGATTCGTTTTGTTATATGTACGTAGAGAGATGGTTTTCTGTGTTTCAACTACATTATTTGCTGCGTAATCAAGCTTTTGTTGCGCGGCCCCCAAATCATTGGTCATACTACTAATTGTAACACCCTTTTCGATGCCCATCCCAGCGAAGGTTTTAGCAACAACATCCGCAGATATCGGCTTTCCATTATATTTCTCTGCAAAATCTGACACCTTCTGAAATGCTTCCGTTCCTTGTTTAATCTCTTCAGCCCCGCTTACTCCTATAATCTTTAGATGGTCTTCTGCAGGAACCATTGCTTCAACGCCTGCAAATGAGGGTACATCGCGAGCTTCAATACCATAAGTTACTGTAATTGGCTTGCCGTCGATTTCCTTTGTGTATGACACAGTATCTAATTTTGGAGTAGTGAATTCCATCTCGCCTGTTTGTTCGTTAAGCGCGTACCCTCCGGAATAACTTCTCTCAATTGCAACTCCGCCCCGCGAAAAAGTCTCTGTCGCTTTTAGGTCACCTTTCTGCCATGCTTCTTTATCGATTCTTGTTGTGTGTCCTTTCTCTTTCATTTCGTAAAATGTTTTTCCGCTAACTGTAATTTCAGTTGCCTTCTTCTCTTGTACCAGCTTGCTCAGTTTATTGACAATCCTTTGCTGGTCCTCCGCTGCGACCGCGCTTTCTGCATCGCCCCTTGCAGTCGCAGTTGCGTTCTTGTTTATAACGTATTTCTGCATCCTCTCAGCAACCCCTTGCAATCCAAAACATGACAGAAATGACTTGCTAAGCAATCCGCCAAGTACGTGAGTCATTGCTTCTCCGGTTGTCTTTGCCCAGCCTTTTAACCTTCCCTTTGCTCCGCCTTCGAGGCCTAATGCCTTTCTTCCAGAAGGGGTTGTAAAAGATTTGGCGGTTTTTGTCTTTATTCTCCTCTCCCCTCTCATCTTCTTCCCCCTTCTTATCAAACCGACAATACCGCCTCTTGATTCAGTTACTCCTCCTTTTGCGCCTGCTACTGCTTTTCCTCCTTTTTCACCAAAAATCGCCCCATGTAGCCCAAAACTTAGGGTGTTCTTCCATGATGCAGGTTTAACTAAACCCTTAGCAGCTTCTTTCATTCCTTCTTTATCCCCCGCTTTCTTTGCTTTTCTATATGCTTTCATGGCTTTTCCTTCTCTAACAGCACCGGCCATTTGCTGTGCAATATAACTTCCGCTTAGGCTCAGACCGCGACCACCTGGCGTGTATTTTATGTGTCTTCCGCCAATACCAGCGCGGGGCGTACCCAGGGAAAATGCAGCAAAAGGATTCCTTCCTGTATAATATAATGCACCGCCAAGCAGTGCGAATATCAGTATGAGAGGAAGACAGAATGCAGGCACCCGTGATTCGGGCTGGGGCGGAGGAACATGCGTCGTGCTTACTGATGATGGAAGGAAATGGCGCGTGTTCAGTTCTTCGGTAGTCGGCTCGGTTACCCCCTCTGCAAGCGGAATAAGGCTTATTGGGTCAGGTCCTGTTATCCCTGGTGGAACCTCTATTCCCGTATATTCCACACATTCGTCAAAACCACAAGGATACCCCGGGTCGCTAGGATGGCAGAAGGGACAGTATATTATAGTAAATAAATATGTAATCTGTTCCTCCTGCGCTATTGCAGCATATTCAGAAAAATCAAAGAGCGCCTCGCCGTCCTCATTTGTATATATCCTGAGGAGTTCCTTCTCACCCTCGGCAGGAACAACATACACAAACAACATACTGTTTTCTATAGATGTTCTCGAAGGGGTATTACTATAATTTTCATAATAAAGTTTAATCCCATATGTTTCGGCTGTTTTATCCTCCGTGAGCAACAT
Organism: Microcaldota archaeon; assembly: GCA_030668565.1. Taxonomy (GTDB): domain Archaea; phylum Micrarchaeota; class Micrarchaeia; order Anstonellales; family Bilamarchaeaceae; genus JAVZJR01. Next base: position 22,166 of record DAOVFD010000001.1, on the reverse strand, counting down.
ATTCGATTGTGGCTCGTCTATCATCAAATCGCATATTATGCATTCTTCCCCTTCATATGCGGCAAAAGCAACAGAAAATGCCAAAAGTAGCAGCATACTCATAATTATTATCTTTTTGTTCATGAGGGCTTTAGGACGCTGAGAATTTTAAAGATTATGTTTGCCCCTCTGCCAGCTGTTTTATGAATTTTTTGGCCACTGCCATATTGAGGTCGTATAATTCCTTATAATACTCTCCGGCTTTCTTTCCCCTGCCCTTCACCATATAGAATATAACAAGAAGCTTTTTCACGTCTTCATTATTCTCTTTTTCAAACGGCAGCAGCATCTTGTGGCCTTCATCATATTTTTTCAGCATGAAGAGGGAACTTGCAGTGACGATAGCACTCATCATCATGTCCTGCCTGGTATTAGATAGACCGTATGCTTTCCTTCCCTCTGTTCTTGCTTCCTGATACCTGCTCGAAAAATAGTACGATCTTGCAGCCATAAAATGGGAAAGCGGCTCTTTAGGGAATCTTTTTAACATATCTTCCGCCAGTTCACATGCTTTTGGGTACTCTCCGTTTTTGAGATAATAGCCTATCTGGATGGCATAAGACTCTTTTTTTGTGAGCTCCACACCTCGATTTTCCTCTTAATGTTTAAAACTTCTTCCTTACTAACTTTATGCATGCCAGAAACGCACAAGGAAAAAGCTGCGGCAGAAATACAGGCACTTCCCCAGGAAGTAAAAGTAATAATCGAGGAAAGATTTACTGACTTATCCGAGCTGACTGATAACGTGGCAGAAAGAATGAGCAATGAGATTCCATTTTCCCAAGCTCTTGTAGATGCTGTAAAAGAAAAGGACCCTGAACTGGCAGAAGAAATCGAGAAAACACTTAAGGCTCCGGAAGAAAAACCCGAAGTAGAAGAGATAGAGGAAAAGCCGGAAATAGAAGCAGCAACACAAATCAAAGGCGCAGGAGGAGTAGCCGAAAAAGCGCCTGCAGCTACCATATCTGTCAGCGAAACGATAGAAGGGGAAAGAGTGAGTGCTGAATTGGAAGCGACTTTGGTAATAACTCCTGAAAAGACAGATTTTGCAGGAAGTGCTGTATTGGCAATAGACGAAACGGTTTATGTAGAAATTTACCGCGACCCGCTTACAGGAACAGCAGTTGCCGGTGACGTGTCAGTATATTTTGGTGTCAGCGAAATAGTGTCTATCGGACCGGCTGCAGGAGGGGGCCTTGATACTGAAGGGGCAGGCTATGGTGAATTTTCTCTTAATGTTGCTGCAGAAGGTGAAATTTTCAGTGTTGAAGCAGGTCCACAGCTCATTGTCTATAAAGAAGAGGTTGCATTTGGATTGCATGGAGATCTGGAAGTAGATATAACCCAAAACCTTTCAGCCAATCTTTCGGTTTATAACTATAATATAACTGCTATTGAGGAAACCACCGTAATGGGGGGTTTAACCTTTACTTTCAAGTGATTCTCTGATTTTTGGTAAATTTATAAAGGTATTACTCCTAATTAGGCTATGCGCTTAATGCACGTTACCTTCATTTTTCTGCTTCTTTTTGGCATTGCGTTTGCAGCGCCAATAAATCTAATGTTCGCCGTGCCGATGGTTGCCATAATAGTAGTAATATTCCTCGCAATAATGTTCATGTTCTCCAATGCGCTTTCGAGTCCCCAATTAATGGCATGGACAAAAAGCGAATTTAGGGAATTCGTGGCAGGGGTTCTTCTTGTAATAATAATTTTTTCGCTTTTCATATCAGCAGAGCAGATGAGCGCAGTACTGATGGGGGAAGAGGAAGCGACCTATATCGATGCGTCGATAGGTGTAATAGACAATATGCTTGAGAGTAAAACAAGCGGTTACGATACTGCCTATGAAAACATAATTCGTGTTGCAACAAAGATAAGGGTGGGTGCAACGTATTCTCCGTACGTTGGAATTCCCGCTTGGTATTTCTACATAACCTACTCTGCTTCACCCCTTTCTGGTGCGTCAATCTTTCTCATGGCACTTGGGAGTGCGACCCAGGGATTGACAAATGTAATATTTCTTTATGAAGGTCTTAGCCTTTTGATTAAATTTTTTCATGCTACTGTCCCGACTATTATTCTTCCACTTGCATTTGCAATACGCCTTATTCCATTTACGCGGCGTATCGGGAACACACTTATTGCCGTTTCCCTTGCTGCGATAGTTCTTCTTCCGTTTTCCGTTATAATAGTTGGTGAGGTCAATAAGCAGCTTATTGATTATCCTAATGTTACGATATCGGATTCGGATATGTTTCGGCTTGATCCGCATTCGTGGTCAATGGATTTTGGTTCTATGTTTTGTTCGTTTTTACCAAACCGATTTCTCCTCGCTATAACCGAGTATGGATTTGGTTTTGTTTGCTGTGGCTGGCTTTTGCTTACTGGTTATGGTGCTGCTGCTTTTCCAGCGTGCTTCGAGCTCACATCAGAAGTGATTTATCCAGTAATAATGCAGGTTATAAAAATAGTCCAGACAGTGCTTACTCTCACATGGCTCCAATGGGCTGAAATGAACATTGGTGCTACGGGCGGTTTCGGATATGGGTTATGGCCGGAGAGGGTTTTTGATATCCTCATGCCGTTCCTGCAAAATGTCAACAATGTTATACTTGTCGGCTATATCGACTTTGTAGTGATAGCGATTATAACCATATCCGGGGCGAAATCCATTTCAACAGCCCTTGGCGGGGAATGGTATATGGCGGGTGTGGAGAGGTTGATATGAGATTTTCATTTTTGATTGCGTTGTTGCTGTTGCTTCCGCTTGCCCATTCTATTGACTGTATCGATAACGCCACTGATGTAATTCTCTCCGAGCAGGGGATACTAATATGGGCTGTCTTGATATTAACCACCCTTATTATTGCAATAGCGTATGTAATTGGTTCATCCACCGGAAATACAAGATTTATAGTATTTGCAAAGGACGAAGCATGGCACCTCTGTTTCTCAATTGCGCTTCTGATTGGTTTTAGTACTCTTCTGCTTTTTTCATGCACTGCAATCGATATGTTCTACAAAACAACGCTTGAAAAGCTTGAAACCCCTTCAGGATGCTATAGCGAAAGTGCTACTATGACTGGGGTTTCACTCTGCTATCTTAATATAGCAAAGAGTGATGCGCAGAGGATGTCGGAAAATTATATGGATAACTATATCGACAAGCTCATGCATTCCACATGGTCGGCTACGATTTCAATACCACTGCTCAACTCCTTTACATCAGCAGGTGGAGCATGGAGACGTGTCGTAGCAAATCAGTACGACACAACCCTGAACACATTTGTCTTTCCTGCACTCCTGAGCCTGAATATACAAGAGTTATTCTTGGGATTCATAAGCGATAATGTGATATACTGGCTACTACCCACAGCTTTCATATTAAGGATTTTTATTCCTACAAGGGGAATGGGAAATATGCTAATCGCTCTCTCTGTCGGACTTTACATCATAGTGCCTTTTATGTACACGTTCAATCTCGCGATGTATGATGTAATCGGCGATGATGAATGTTATCACTACAGGGGAATAATAACAGACAGGTGGTTTGGTGGCTGGGAAAACCAGGGTAGTTTCTGGAATGTGGCAAGGCTTATGCCCCAGGCATTCTTCCTCCCAAACCTGACGATAGCATTGCTTATAACATTCCTTGCCGGAGCAAATAAGGCATTAAGGGTGATTGGATAGATATGAAAAAGATTCCATTGTTAATCTTTGTTTTCATTGCTCTTGCAGCACTTTCATTCTCGCAGAATACAACAGAACTTATCGAAGAACAGACTGGCAAGGTTTCACTCGAACTTGTGCAGAGCTGGCAGTTGCTTGCAGTAGCTGCACTGATGATATCAACGATACTGGTTGCAATTGCATACGCAATAGGCAAGGGTCTTGAAATGCCCGAGCTGCAGGCATGGGCAGGAACCGAGTTGAGGCAGGTATTCTCAAATGCTGTTCTCATAGTCTTTCTTTTTGTGGCTATAGGGTTCATTGATACACTCAGCATGCTCATCATCAACGACGCCGCGCCTGGAGGCCTTCATTGTGATATAGGTGATAATTGTCTTAAGACCGTATCAATAGCATATCTGGATGATTATATTTCGGCTGCCGAGATAAGTATTAAAGATACTGTAAAAAATAACATGAAGGCAAGCGCGTGGGCTGGGCGTAGTGTAGGAATTTACGGGACATCCATAAAGGTCGGTCAGATAAGTTTGACCTTTCCGCTTGCAGCATATAAAGTGCTTGATGTCGACCGCTACAGCATAGTATTTGGATATTATACAGGAGTACTTTCTTCCCTCTATTCGCAAAAATTCTTCATAGAGCAATTTGCTTTTAAGGTGGGTCCTGTTATTCTTGCACTGGGAATAGTGGGCCGGTCATTCTTCATAACAAGAAAAACCGGAGGTTTACTGATAGCGATAGCTGCAGGCGTAATGTTCTTCTTCCCTGCAATGTATTTTTTTGACTGGGCAACTCTTGATATGATGATTGAAGGGGATAATGCCATAGTCGGTGACCAGTTTCTTTGCCCGCCGGAATGTATAATTGCCTCGCCGCTTGCGTATTATACTGTTGGAGGGGAGGGTGTCCTGCTGGAAGACCCGAACGATGTATACGATGTATTTGGGACAGATGAAGCAGAAAAGAATAAAGCCAAGAAGCTGGTGAACGGAACGCTGGAAAGCGCGATAAATGCAAGCGGGATAGAAGTATTTTCATGCGATTACGATGAAAACCCAAGTGATGGAGTAGGTTGTCCACGTGCGTGTAGGGAACTTCCATACCCGAATTCGGTTCCTGCATGTGCTGACCCTGCTAACCAGACAGCATGCGCAAAACTCGACAAACGTTGCAAGGTCATACGTTATGTTCCTGGCGGAACAGAAGCACCTGAATACGAAGAGTGTCCTAAGGAATGCAAGATAATCCCTCCATTGAAATCCGATTGTAGCGGCTTTGGAAAATGTCTTGAGTCAAGGCTTGACTGCAGGGTTGCAAAGAAGTCTGAAGCGTACGATGACCCGCCATTCCAGTGGAGGCCCTCTGTTGATGAGCGTGTGGAGGGAAGCGAACGATGCAATAAGTTTGCAAGTGATTGTCCTGCAAGCCTTAATGCAGAGGAATCATGCGTCTGGGTTATGCCTGAAACAGGTTCTTGTGATAATCTTTGTGTGGGCTGTCCTTCCTATTGCAGGATAAAGGGCGGTGACGAAAGCAATTTTGCATCTGGTTGTTTTGATAGTGAAACCGGCGGGCTTCTTGGTGCGTGTGACAAATGTCCGGATACCTGCAAGCTCGATATTGATGATATTAAAGCGCTTGATCCACAACCCCCAAATTGCACTGCTTGCCCTGCTGAAAAAAGAATTCTTGGAGCTCACCTTCCAGAGGAATTAACAAGTGAAGGTTGTTCCAAGGATGAGTGTCCTGCTGATTACAAGCTCTATCCGCCAAGAAGCGCATGTGAAGAGTGTATTCTTACCCCTGAATCTTATCAGTATGACCCCCCGATTAATATGGAATGCGGTGACCTGTGCAAACCGAAGAATAAAGTGCCGATGAGCAGTCCGGGGGATTATATGAAGATAAATGAGGAAGGGCTTGTTGGAATGTCCGAGATAAAGAATGTTTCAAAAATGATGATACCTGCCTATTTGCTGCCGCTCTTCAATATAGTTGTAACGCTTGTGTTCATAAAAACGCTTTCAGGAATGATAGGAGGAGATATAGAGATACCCGGAATTTCGAAATTGTTTTAGGTGTTGGAATGAAAAAGATATTGCTTGTATTGCTGTTGTTGATTCCGCTTGCGTTTGCATCATGGCAGTCAGTGGCAGCAATGGCAATAATAATATCTATGACACTGCTGGCAGCGGTTTTCGCAGTAGGTATGGGAATTGAAAACGAAACACTGAAGGCGCTTTCAAAGGATGAATTCTACCAGCTTATAGTTCTTGCACTGCTTATGGTTATACTGCTTGGAACAGATGGCATACTAGATGCAATTTCCCAAAGCAGTGCACTTACCCAGGGTCAGCCAACAATACAGGATGCGGCAATAGTAAGTCTTGATGATACCTATCAGAATCTTTCTAAGTGTCTTAACACAATATCCGGTACAGATAACAGCATTGCTATAGAAGCGTCGAAGGGGTGTAGTTGCCAACTTACTGGTGGGGGATATTCTGTAAGCGCATGTGGGGGATTCCCTATGCTTAGTACTCCCTTTTCAATGTCAGGCTCCATAGTAGGTTATGCGATTGCCGAGGTGGCGTCAGCCAAGAAAATCATAACACTGACAAAAGATTTTGCCCTTGTGCTGTTTCTCCCGCTTGGCATCATCTTAAGGACATTCAGGTTCAGCAGGGGAGCAGGCGGCTTTCTCATAGCATTCGGGATTTCCGCTTATATACTCATGCCTGCAGGAATTATTTTTGTTGATATGCTAAATGAGCAATTTATGTCAGACGAAGGAGCTGGTTATAGAGATGAGTATTCTAATCCAGGAGGAATAGATGTTAAGAAGTGCGACCCTTGTGAAACAGCTTTTGGAAGCAATAGCGATAAGGCGGTGGATGCCTATGGAAATTTAAGAGCGAACCTTAAGAAATACCTTTATATTATCCTGCTGAAGGCGACTCTAGGCCCGGCGGTTGCGCTTCTCCTCTTTGCAGGGGGACTGAAAGCGCTCTCAGGCCTCTTTGGTGCTGAGGTTGATGTGAGCGCAATTACGAGGTTTGTATAATGGTAGTGGCAACAGTATGCTCCCCGGAATTTATGGATTTCCTCACATCCACAATATTCCCACTTGCAGCTTATGCCGGTATAATTACCGCAATTATAATTGCCGTTTCATTTATGGTAGGCCAGGCAATAAGAAATCCGAAGGTAACGGTATGGGCAAAAACAGAAGTGGTTCAGCTTTTCATTTCCTTTGTTTCATTGCTCCTGCTCAGCTCCTTATTTGGCTTTTTCTGTTCGATTGATATGCATAATATCGCAGATATTTTTGAGATAACCTATTCCGGTCCATCCTCAATGTTTGATGCTGCAGAGGATTATCTTGTCAGTGCAGCGAGATATAGTCATAATGCGCTTACTGTAGTGCGTTATCACCTTGAGGGTTATACTGTTCTGGGTTGTATGGGAGCATTTAAATGTGCGTATAGTATGGACCATACAGGGTGGGGATGCTGGTTTGGTTTTTCAGGAACACAGACTCAGCCATTTGGTGGATATGCTGCACTGAATGCGGCCCTTAATACGATATTTAACTCAACCCTCATGTCCTATCTTATGTCGCTGAACTATCTTATGATTCTGCTCTATATCTATAAAGGATTCGCGTTTTTCCTTTTCCCGATAGGCATCTTTATGCGTTCAATGCCGTATATGCGTTCATTTGGTTCAGTCCTTATATCAATAGCGATTTCCTTTTCGATTATCTATCCCCTCTTCCTTGCAACCTTCAACCTTATGGGGGATTCGATATTCAACAAGCCTGACTATCTTCCGGACCCCTCGCTATCTAATTTCCTTGATGAGGATACCTATCCGGAGCATGTTGCGGGTGTGGGCGCAACGCTTGGCTCAGCTACCTATGGTGCGGATTTTGTAAAAGACGTCTATTATTTCCCAAATGGCGAAAAACCTGCGGAGGCAATAGCTTTCGGAGGAATGGCATTTGTGGTGGGGTTTTTCCTGCCTTCACTAGCAATGCTTGCTGCGGTAGCATCAGTAGTGTATCTTGCAAGACTCTATGGTGAGGAGGTAGATTTAAGTAGAATAATGCAAATGGTGTGAATATGATTTTTCCTCTATTGATATCTTCATTTCTCGATGCGTGGTCCAGCCATTGGCTACCAATCACCCTACTTGCCGTTCTTACAGTTGTAATATTCTACAATGCATTCCTGATGATTGCGCGTGCGTTCGGGCTCAGGGACCTTGAACGCGAGGCAAAGTCAGAACTTCTTCAGGCCGCAGCAACCGCATTGATGGCAATTTTTCTGATAGGCATTATTAATGGTGCAATGACATTTTCCAGTGGGCTTATTACCGGTGACTTGGCATGTGGAGAGAGCCCTATGCCTATACATTCTGTTGATGATGCGATTGACGCGATAAGAATATGCAGTATACAGGAAAAGGCAAAACAGATAGCCGCTGTTCAGGATAATATTTGCACAGGAGCGAAAACCTGGGCTCTTTTCACCGGCCTTAATCTCGACCTGGGCGCTTTTGGGATAACATTCTTCAAAGGAAACTGGATTGGATCCCTTTATGAGAAAGCTGAAAGTACAAGGATAGTAAATAATCTCGCAACATCTCTTCTTGTTTCACTCAATGCGCAGTCGTATCTTCTGCTCTATATCAAGGCAAATATGCTCAATATCTTCCTTCCGTTGGGGATAATTTTACGGAGTTTCAAGTTCACAAGGGGACCAGGTGCGATTTTCATCGGACTTGCAGTAGGGCTTTATTTCATCTTTCCGGTAATTTTCGTTCTTTTGGACCCGGGTTTTGTTCCAACCACTCTCCCACCTTCCCCTCCACCATCACCAAACCAATATTGTTATCCAACGATGGGTTTTGCAACAACGATATTCAATACCATGGAGGTATCGGGTGCGGCAACCGGCATGTCAGCGCTTTCGATGAGCAATCTTGCCAACGCGCTTTCCCGGACGTATGTTTCCCTTATAATACACCCACTCGTTTCGCTATTCATCACGCTGATATTTGTTAGGTACATAGTAGCTATTCTAGGAGGCGACACCGCTGCGCTTATGAAAATGGTTACAAAAGTGATATGATATGAAAATGAAAAAATATCTTGTATTGTTTGTTTCGATGGCTTTGCTCCTTGCCTTTGGTTGCGTAGAGCCGATAGTAAAGCTCGGCTGCTGTCAGAAGGCGAATGCGACATTAGAAGACGGAAAATGTGTTCTGCTCAACATGACTACGAGCAGGCTTATGGAAGAGTACAAGAAGGATACGGAGTGGTGCAATGTAACAAAGGGATACTGCAATGTTTCAATAGGCGGAAAATACCATCTTGTTCCGATATGCACTGATAATGAATTGAATGATTGTATTGATCCGGATTGCACTGCAATGGTCTGTGGAGACTTTATGTTTAAGCCAAAGGTTGCGCCTGGTGTTATTGATACGAGCAGTGGTGATACTGTCAGTGCCAAGGTTGAGGTTCCACCAGAATCTGAAGAGGAAGAGGAGACGCTTGGATTCTATAAGGCACAGTGCAGGTTCTTTCCAATGGACCTCAAGCTTGCATCCATAATGAAAAATACAAAATCTTCGATAAATGTTTTCCGCATTGGTGTAGGCGGCTCTTTTGATGAGTATGATAACTATCGTTATTACTTTCCAATTTCCGATAAGTACTGCAACGTAAACATGGGGCCCAGTCTAGGCGGTGATAAGGTAGACAGGTACATGAACTATCTTGGCGGATTTATCAGCGATAAACATCCTTATGACCCATCAGATATCGGAGAATGCATGGACCTTGATTCACTCGCTCCTGAACCACCATTCCGGTTCGGGCATGATGCATTACTAGAAACACCCGCCGGGCCGGTTCATACAGAGAAGTACGAATATAAGTTTACGCAGTATTACAAGCTCCTCTACTCGGGCGAAGCAGATGTTATTCACACTCCTCGGGGTTCGATGTTTTCCGGAACTTGTTCAGAAGAACGCGTTGAAAGTGAACCATACAGAAAGCTTGACAGAGAATATTACAGGAAATGGCTTTACTGGTCCCATCTTGAAATGATTTACGACACCGCGGAGAGGGCACCCTTTGAATGTGCAGGGCCTCTGGAATGTTATTCAGGCAGCTGCTCATTTGACTTTTATTCCCGTGCAACGAATCTAAGAAAAATTGGTGAGGTAACTGAGGAGCTTGCAGCGGATTGCAATGCCTATGGAACACCTGGCGGAAAAACGATTGAGGTATGTGCACCAACCGTAAATATCAATCCAGATGCTAGCGACCCCTTTAGCTACGCTTCTGTTATAGTGAACATGGCAAAGATAAAAATAGAAGTCGATCCTTATGACCAGCAGGATATAATGGAGAAAGACGAGCCGGAGCTGACGGATTGCAGCGTGCACGATGAGTGGGCGCTTGGTTGTGTTGGCGACTGCAGTGACATGGGCGGCGACCACAGATGTGAGCTTAGAACTGAATGGTGTGATTTTAGCGGAAGACTCGAAAGGGGTCTTCCATCCACGTTAAAGAAATATTGCCGCTGTAAGGACAACACCAATGTGCTGGATTATGTTATAACCGAGGAGGTGGTCGGTCCTAGCTTTGAAATTGAAAGAATGCCAGCCAGCATAAATATAGTGGAGAAAGCAAAAAAGGAATGTAAAGAATTTTATGGTGAAAACGACGAAACTGATACTGCACCATGTCCCGTGCTTGAAGGGAGCGCGTATCCTCCCGTGGGTGGTTTTGTTTTCTTTGGAAAAAGCAAGAGACCGGAGGATGAGATAAAGTGGAATGAAAAAACAGTAATTGGGTATACTTTTGGGGATTACCGGTTTACGTTACTCTCCGAAGGATGTAATTTACGTTGGGGAAGTCCCGGGGAAACTGTTGTAATTGGTGAGCCAAGCGGCGAAAATTGGCAGAAGCTTATGGACGCATTTGCCCCGATGTTCGAAAAAAGGATGGATGAGATTGCAACCGAGATGGGAGATGGTGGTGGTACAATCGATGATGGGGAGCTCATAATATCATCAATGCCCTGGGTGCTTGCTTATAAAAGAGAGGGATGGAGCAATGATAAGTACACAATCAGTTCTGTGGCTGCACAAAAGCTAAAAGAGAGAAATCTTCTTGATTTACCAGAAGCAAATGCGGATGGAACTAGCGCTAGTGAACTTGTTACTCATTCCCCTTCGGGTAATAGTGATACCAATGCTTATAGGACGTATTTTCTTATGTACCCAAAAACAATAACTCTTTTCTTTGAACCTGAGGGGGATACTCTAGTGAGTTGTGAGTATGACAGGGCAACCGGTCTCCCATCATTGAAGCAGTATGGATGGTGCGAGCCATGCACGATATCAACGCTTGCATATCAAAATATAACTGCCAGCGACTGGGCTTATATACCGATGGAAGAAGCAAAATGGCCATTTATTGAGGGGAGCGAGGAAGATATATGCGATTGCGTATATGAATTGGAGCGGTCGGGCCTTGGGTTCGTGGTCTGGCACGATTTTAAATGCACAGCTCCGCATATAACCGATATAGATGATTACGATGGTGCAATTGTTTCAGTAACCGGAGCTGCACGAACACAGCCGGAAGCGTCACTCATGAAGGAAAGACTTGGCAATTATATGAAATCAGGTGTTCTCCCTGTTATTGATATGACTGATGACAGCAACTGGGACAAGACAAGGCCTGATGACCCGGATGAGCTTTATAATGAATATGATTTCGAGAGATTATTCGGGGATATGGGAGCAACTATCGTAATTGTTGATACTATCCATGCATCTCACTGGGTACCAGTGCCGCAGGAAAGACTTGATGAAATATCAGAAAGGGCGGCAATAATACGAACCCATTGCTGGAGATGCATGACTGCAGTGCGGCTTAAGACTGATGTGGCAGCATTCACAGATGAGAGGTTCAACGAAACAATCATATCATTATTTTCTGACCCAAGGTTGCGAAAGGATGTTGACATAGTTGCATTTGATTATTCCCCCCAGGTTGTCAAATATAAAGGTTATTACTCGGATGAAACGCTTGAAGAGGATGTAGTGGGGCATCTTTCAAGAAGGGGTAGAAGCACACTTCAACTTGCACAAAAACCATCTCTTGTTCTTGATTTCTACACGAATGCGGACAGCGCATACTGGACGGGCGACAAGATTGAGGGGGTTTTGAGGGAGCTTGCAGACAATCAGGCCGAGCTTGGTGATTCAGGAATAATGGGAATTATATGGATGCCGGTGAGAGGGGAAACGCCAGTAGGAGGAGAGGGTATAGTATCTATTGATGGGGTAGGTGTGGGAGAGAAAGGTGAATATTTCTGCAGTGTTCAGAAGGGAATGGATGCATTTGCAAATCCTGCCCCCACAGTGATATACACGAAAGTGGATGCGGTTGAATCAGTAAACTGTACAAGATGCTCGACATATGACAGAGTAACAGGAAAATGTAATATGATATGTGAAAATGGTGCATTGTGCACTCTTCCAGAAGGTCTTGCTGAAGGAGATGCAAAATGCCTGGATGGAATGGTTGTTGAGCCCTGTGAGCTTTGCAATGCAACACCTGGAACATTCAAATGTGAATATCATTATCATAATGGAACGGTTGAAGAGGTTAGTTTTGATTCCTCTGATATTTCCAGCAATCTATATATGGATGTTGTTGGCGGTTTGGAAAAACCCAATCGCTGCTGCCTCCAGGGAGCGGACGGAAGTTTTTATTCCTATACCAAACGTGTTTTTGCTGGTATGAGAACGGTTCCCGTTGTCTTTCCGAAGAACGGTGATGAGGGGGCAAGCTGTGGCATGGGGATGTCGGATATCACAAGCGGGGGTTTCTGCGGTATTGAAGTGGTTCCAATGAGAAACTATGATGTGAACTGCGAATTCATTCCGAGTTGATGTTATGGGCATTCTTGACCTTTTTAAAAGCGGAAAAAGAGGAAAGGGCGAGGCCCAGAAATGCCCGAACTGCGGTGAACCGATAACCCTTGACATGGAAAGATGCCCGAAATGCGGCGTAAGGATAAAATCGATGTTCAGGAGAAAGTGCCCGAGATGCGGAACACTCAATGAACTTGACATTAAAAAGTGCGTGAAGTGCAGATACGACTTTGAGGCGGAATTAGAAAGAGCTAAAAAAACTTATTATGTATGTCCTATATGCGGGTACAAGCACGAGGCATTTCTTACAAAATGCCCGGTCTGCGGAACAAGGTTCGTTTAGGGGGTGTTTGAATGGAGCAGGGATTTGCCAAGAAAGTGGATACGAAAGAAGAGAAAAAATTTGCCGAGCCCAAAGAGAAAGAGGAGAAGAAGAAAGAATTCATCAACCTCCTCGATGAGGACCAGGTGGAGGTAAAAAAACTTGATGAAGAAGACATTGAAGATGTAGTGAAAATAATGAGAAAATGTGCCTTCGATGTAACTGAAGTGGAGGTAAAGAAGATAATCGGATACGGGCTCAGTTTCGGGTGCTATGTAAACAGAATGCTCATAGGTGTGGGTCTGGGATGGCCGGCAAGTTACGACCCTGAGAAAAGGGCAATTGTTGGTGGCGAACACAATGCAATTTACATGGAGGACCCGGCTGTTCTCCTGATGTATGAAGGGAGAGGGATAAGAAGAATCCTCCTCGAGCAAAGGGAGGTTGCAGGACAGGCTGCGAATTATGATTATTCCATAGCATATCTCTCAGAAGATATCCCCAAGGGAAGCGTTGTTGATTATATCAAGGAAGCGGGCGACCAGCTCGAGAAACTATATTTATCTGTAGACTATGAATTCTTCAGGACTGAAAAGGGGGTTCTTACGGTAAAGAGGATGACCAGATGAAACTCAAACTCGTCTTTTCTGCATTGATGCTGATTTATCTTGTATCTGCATGCTCAGGAGAGATAAGCCATGACCTTGTGGCAGTAGTCGGGGATGGCGGAAACACAGTAACCGTTACAATCAAGCTTGTTCCCGGTTCCGGAAGCGAATATGTCCGGCTTCTCCCCTATGCGGGAATAAGCACCCAGCAGTCGATAAAAAGGGCTCTTGAATATTCACGGGATAAGTCGGATTCCGAATATTCAAATTGTGACGTGCTTGTTGATTTCGGATCCCTGCCATACGGTGAATACCTGGACGGCCCCAGTGCAGGTGCTGCGATATCCGTTATGTCCTATGCCCTTTTCGAAAATCTTTCCATGAGAAATGATACCCTGATTACTGGCTCGGTTGACAGCTATGGCACCATCGGTCCTGTCGGAGGGCTGTATGAAAAAACAAATGCAGCAGTGGAGAACGGTGCGGAATATTTCATCACACCATATAATACGATATATGAATCACTGACGCTTGACAGGCTGGAGAGAAGTTACGGCATAACAATTATAGAGGTAAAAACGGTTGATGAGGTAATCGATTTCATGCTTTACAATATTACCGTGTCGGAAAGGAATTATACAATATATGAAACAAGGCTTTCTGAAAACGTAACGCCCATTAACTATCCGGGTACTCTTCCGCTCCGTAATACTGCAATAAAGATGATTGAGATTGAGAACTGGACACTGGACAGGATGCCCTCTTCGGAAGAATGGATAAAGGATTATTTCTCTGATTCAATTTCAGAACAGCTTGAGGTAATCGGACGGGGCTATTATTTTACTGCTGCGAATGATGCATTCCTGAATTATGTGGAGATATCAACGATAAATGCCGTTCTTGAAGACTATGTTAATCTTGACGAAAAGAAAGACGAAATAGTGTCATGTCTTGATTCGAAAGAAAGACCGGTTATCACTGATGAAAACTTTGAGTGGGCAGTGGCTTCTGACCTGAGAAGAATGTGGGCACTCGATAAAATCGATTCTACAGATATTGCAGTGAATATTCTTCTGGAGGAGAGGTATGCAGCGTATCATGAGCTGATGTATGCCGATGCCTGGTGCCGCGTTTCAGGCATGTTTGGAGATATCGCATCTGATTTTGGGGGTGCTGAACTGAATGAGAGCACATGGAAGGGGCTTGCTGAGCTGAAGATAGCAGAGGCTGAATCCACCCAGCATACTCCTGAGACCGCCTCCCGTCTGGCGATTGCAAAGAAATCCTATGATAACGGATACTACGGTGCGGCCATATACGATGCCGTTTACGTGATATCCATGGATGAGGTTGACCTTGACCTTCTTCTTACCACTTCTGATGAGCTTGAGGAAACAACAAAACAGCTTTCGGAAGAAGAAAGAACTTCTGTCTGGGGACGGATATACCACAGCCAGGGCTTTTTCTTCATGAATGAAAATTCCCCCAGCATATCGACGGCTTACCGTCTTTTCATATATTCCAAAAATCTTGACGATGCCACGGATGAAATGAAAATGCAGATGAAAACAGTTGTTAAGGATGAAACTGTCCAGGAGGAAATTCCATTCGAGTTGCTCGTGTTAATCTTTTTATTCTTTTCCTTCGTTTTACTCTACATTCTCCCAAAAAGGCGATCATATGCAGATAGGAATAAAGGACGTGGCAGCGTTAGTGGAACTGGAAAAAAGGTCGGTAGAGTTAGAACTAAAAAAAGCATATCTGGAGCTGGAAGGCCAAAATCTCGATGAAATCTCCCAGGGCATGATTAAAACAAAGGCATCCCGCGACGAACTTCTTTATAAACTGAAAAAGGCGGAAATAAGATTCTGTATGCTTAATTCCGCAAAAATCTCGGACCTACAGAGCAAATTATCCAATTTCTCGATTGAGGAGCAGGCAAAGGCGCTCAAATCCAGATATGGCGAGACATTTGATATATTGAGGGAACGCAGCCAGTACCTTAAGGAAAATCTTGAGAACAAGGAAAGCATTGCAAAACTGCTGATAATACTGTCAAGTGTAAAGGATATGGAAACAAGGGACAGGTTCGCTGAAATTCTTGAAAACGGTAAGGTTCAGGAGTCTGTTCCTGTTGAAGGATGCGACAGTGAAACAATAAGGGTTATAGTAATACTTTTCAACAGACTAGGCATATCCTGCTCTGTTTCGGAAGACGGAACACAGGTGCTTGCAGGAAGGGGCGAAGAGCATGAAAAGCTCTTTGTAATATCGAACAGGAAGGTATGGGTTGCGCAGGATGTTGCTGAAAAACTCAGCACAAACCTTTCAAATATAGAAAAGATTTCCCCCCCATTACAGTGGAAGAATGCCCAAAGGCAGATAAAAGAACTGACAGAAGATGAGGAAAAGGAATTCGCAGACCTACAGAGAAAATATCTTGACCTTCTGAAAGAGCAGGACGAGCTTCTAAAAGGGACGAATGATGAGGAAAAGTTCATTATAGAAGTTTCCTAGCCACGTATCTCCCAGACCTTTCATATCCCTGCCTGAAGTAATATTCCCTTGCTCCTGCCCCGCTTATTATAATCATTCTTTTCCTTCCCGATTCTTTTGCTATGTTCTCGGCCTCTTCAAGCAGTTTCTTTCCTATCCCCTTGTGCTGGACATCGCCGCCTTTTCCTATCTCCGCTTCTGTCCCGTAAACATGAAGTTCCCTTATAAGCGCACAGTCCCCATTTATCTCTTCTGCAATGCTCTCCCCCTCATTAAGTCTCAACCTTATGAATCCGGCAAGCGCCCCTCCATCATTTTCATATGAAAGGAATATCTCTTTTCCGTTGCTCGCATCATAATCAGTTCTTTTAACAGAAAACTCCATGGGATTAAATTTCCTTCCCTTTATTTCCCTCCATCTGATTTCCTTCGGCTTTATTCCTTTTTCCCTTATCCTGCTATGCACAAGTTCCCTGAGATTGCTTTTCTTCACTCCGGAAAATATAAGATTTGCAGGAATGTCTCTTTGTATTCTCATTACCCTTACGTATTTCGGTATGTATCTGAAGAATTCAGCAATCACATCAGCAGCCTGTTCTGAAGAATACGGTTCATATTCCCCATTTTCCATCATTTCATAAAGCTCTGTATTTTCCATAACAAGGGTGGGATAAATCTTGAGCATGTCAGGCCTGAAATTCCTGTCATCAAATACCTTTTTTATCATCTCAATGTCCTTTTTCGGATTCGAACCTGGTATTCCCGGCATAAGATGGTAAAGCACCTTGAAGGCAGAATTTTTCAGAAGCGCGGTGGCTCTTATGACGTCTTCAGTCTTGTGTCCCCGGCTTACTTTCTCATAAATAGTATCATCCGGATGCTGCACGCCCAGTTCAACCCTTGTTGCTCCATATCCAAGCACCTCGTCTATCTGTTCTTTCCCGCACACATCAGGCCTTGTTTCTATCGTAAGTCCTATTGCCCTGTGCTCCGCACTCTCGTTTTTAAGCAGCGCATCTTCAAGCGTTTCAGATGTTGTTCCATTCAACCTGTCATAAACCCGTTTTATGAAATCCCTCTTATATTCGTCAGGCATCTCAAGGAACGTTCCCCCCATGATTATTATCTCGCATTTATCCGTAGGATGCCCCATCTCCCTGTACTGCTTCAATCTCAAACCAATCTGCTTATCCGGTTCGAAATCCGCCTGCCTTGCCCTCATTGCCGCAGGCTCGTTTCCTGTATAGCTTTTTGCAGCCCTTCCGGTAAAGGGACAGTAAATACAGTTATGGCTGCAGGAGCCTGAAGGTTTAATCATTATGGCTACCGGTGTTACTCCGGACATCGTTCTCATCGGTTTTTTCCTCAGCACCTCAGCCGCATCATCCGGAATTCTTCCTTTCGATTTTTTCAGTATCTCAGAATTCCTTATTATATCCACAGAGAATTTAACCGATGCCTCCCTCTTCAGCCTATGAATATCCCTCCTCCCGTCAAGAATATTTTTGATTATGTATTCTACAGCCTCTTCTCTATTATCCATGATGGATAAAAGTGTCGGTTAAGTTTTAAAAATGGGTTATATCATAGAAAGATTATGCGATTCGTATCACCAAATTTCTCGGATTTGCTAGAACCAAATATTGAGATGAAAACATTTCCTGACGGAGATGATTATGTACTGCTTCCAGGAATAAAAAAAGAGGATTCAACATTATTCCACCGTCTTTATCCGAATCAGGACAATGCGTTAATCCAGGCAGTTCTTATGCTCGACACACTAAAGCGCGCAGGAGCTCCAACCACGTTCGTTTCACCCTATCTTCCATACTCAAGGCAGGACAAGACCTTCAAGGAAGGCGAGGCGCTCAGTGCAGAAATAGTTTGCAATATCCTTGTCAACGCAGGTGCAAAAAAACTTGTTACAATAGACTGTCATTTCCTGAAGAAAGAGGGAACCTTCACTTACGGAGGACTTGAAATAGAAAACATCTCAGCAAACAAGCTTCTTATAGAGCATGCAATGGCGAAATTGCAAAAAGCAGGCGAAATAGAAGTCATAGGTCCTGACGTAGGTGCCAGATACCTGGTTGAGGAATTCGGCGGAAAAAGCATGGAAAAGAAAAGAGGGGAATACCAGGAGGGAGGGGAAGCCTACAGAAAGATAGAATCCATTGAGAGAACATTCGAAGTAAAAGGAAAGAATATTCTCATACTTGATGACATGATTTCAACGGGCGGAACCATGATTAAGGCAGTTGAAAACGTAAAAAAAGGAGGTGCTGAAAAGGTATTCTGCGCAGCAACCCATGGTTTCTTCCTTAAGAATTCATTAGAAAAACTGAAAGGAGTATGCAATGGTGTATTTGTAACCAATAGCATACCTTCAAAAGCTTCGGAAGTAAGCATTGCCCCGCTTATAGAGAAATACTTTTAATTTATCCAAAGGTCGGTGGCGGAGGTGGCCCTTTTGGCTTCTTTTTCTTCTTCCCACTTTTCTTTTTGGTTTTTTTCTCAGGCTTTTCTTCTGCTTCCTCTTTCTCTTCCTTCTTTGCTTCCACCTTTCCTGTTTCTTTCTTTACCTCTTTTTTCTCCCCTTCTTTTTTCGGGAACTTCTCCTCCATGACCTTGGAATCAAGCACAGTCCGTATAAGATCGTTGCTGTTTTTTATTATAGGGTCACCGACACTGAGATTAGAATAAATCCTCTCATCCTTAACCGTGCCACCCACCTTAAGATGCGAGTAAATCCTCTTATCCTTAGGCTTTTCATTATCTTTATTCTTCATCTCCTCACTCAGGATGACTAATTTTTTATCATCTTCATTCTTCATCTTCTCGCTCAGGATGATTATTCCACTTTTCTTGAGGTCACTCTTTGCAGAGCGCAGCGATTTCTTGTACTTCTCGTCACCTGTGTCTTCGTATGCTTTCTTGTTGCTATAATAGGCGTTTACGTGCAATGTTATAAACTTGTTAATTTCATAGTCCACTTTATCCCCGTTATATTCCCCAACCATTTTGTCATAAGTATCGTTAACAGACAGATATATTTTCAGTTCGGCCTGCAGGTTCGGAAGTATTTTGATGGTCTCAGGCACTATCCTTAATGTCATATCAAGTCCTCCTTTTTCCGATTCGGCAGCAGTAACCTCATCGCCTGGTATCTCTATTATTCCCTGGCTTACTAACCATGGAAACGCCCTTCCATAAGGCTGTTCAAAGTCCAGAGTACTTCCTCCTTTTTCAAGGTGCTGTTTTACCCTTGTTACGAAGTCATCCGCCCTGTCGTCTACAATGTTGTAACCGCCGACGTTCCTGTAATCAAGCATAAGCTCCCTTACACTCATTTCCGGTTTATAGGCCGATATTGTATCGAGCAGGTTCTTTTTCTTTGCCCAGACAACCACCTTGCTCATTATCTCCTCACGCTTATCGTTCATGCTTTCCTTTCCGGATGGGGTGCTTCTTGCTGGAGGGAATAGCGCATTATTGCAATCTCCGCTGGTGTCTGTTGCATTCTGCTGTCCAAGCTCCCAGAGCGTCATCCATAGAACTTCTTTTTCCTTGCCCTCCTTAACCTGATGACCCATGTCATTTACCTGCTTTACTATCTCGTTTTCCAACAGATAGAACGCATTCTCAGATTTCCTTGGGTAATGCTCCTTAAGCTGTTCTCTGAGTTTCTGGCCTGCCTTGTTCATTCCGAACAGGCTGCAGGTATCCTCCAGCAACCAGTTTTTATCTTTAACTTTTCCGTCTTCTGTAAGTTCTTTCTTAAGTGCATCGTTCAGTATTTTAGCCGTTACTGTCATCGTAGTGAGAGGCACCAGTTTGGCCATTGACAATGTGGGTATCGCACCATCTTTATCAGCCTGATTCACAAGAAGCTCAACCATAACATCCCTTTTATCAGGATTTACGTGCCAGGCAGAATTTCCTTTCACAAACATAGGTTTTATCCAATCCATCACTGTCGGGTTGTTCACAAGGAATTTTGCATTTTCAAGTTTCTTTATTTTATAAGCCCTCATGCACTGGTTTACTTTTGCAGCTATCAAGTAATCGTTGTCTATGAAATCAAGAAGGTTTTCCGAAAGGTAGGCAGCAGTTATTGTCTTTCCTTTCTTTTCTGCATTCATCAGTTCATTTAAGAACTTCTCTGTTTTGTCGGTGTTTAGCTTGATACCATCCTTTTTCGGTCCTGTGTAACTTGTCTTGTAATAAACATCCTTTTTCACCATCTTGGGATTTCCTTCTCCATCCGTTACTAATTTTCCTTGTTTGTTTCTCTCTTGCACCTCTTTTAGAACAGGACTGCCATCAGAATTTCCATACCATCCCTCAGCCTTCAATTCACTTTTCTTTTTATCTATGTTTATATCACGATCATAAGTTGTAACTTCGTCAACCTCCCTAAGACTGTATGCTTCTTCAAGGAATTTCACGACTTCAGGGTGGCTTTCAAGCCATGCAAGCTGTTTGTCAAGAAGTTGTTTCTTCTTTTCATGTGCAGTTGGAGTATTTACACCCATCGAATAGGTTCCGTCCTTGTTCTCAATTGAAACAACTGCCATAGCGTCCGGTTCGTACTTATCATATTTATATTTTTGAAAACGAGATTGGTCAGCTATTCTAATATAACCCTCTTCGTCATCTTTTGCATATTCCTCAAGCCATGCCTTTTGCTTCGGAGTTCCTTTTACTTCTCTGTTATAAATCACATTCCCAAGTGCCTGTATGTCTTCATTTGATATTTCTTCAGGTGTTTCTTCGCCTTCCTTTACTCCGTAATAAGACCTTGCAAGCATCTTCGAGTATGGACGCGGTTCACTTTCCCTATAATATGCCGAAGCATAGTGGTCCCTGCTTTTTAGGTTAGCTTCAAGCGTGGTGGGTTCTGTTTCTGTGTGCTTGCTTCCATCTCCGTAATTTTCATGAGGATATCGTCCGCTCCACATACCCTCCCAGATTATGGAAGTATTGGAACCTGCGAACTTTAGACCCTTCTTTATGTGTGGTGATGCCCAGTTCACCATACCGGCTGCCGCTGCGAGTATACCTGCAGTCGTTATTATTTTCGAAGCTGTCAACCATGCGTGCGTAGTTACATACCTCCTCTCTCTGTCCTTTTCTAGAAGTTTGGATGTGATATCCTCACGGATAATCTGTTTTGGTGTGTCTACCTCCTTTGTAGTCCATCTCAGCAACTTTGAAAGAGGCCACAGAACGACTGCTGCAGGTACACCCACAATAAGTACTGCTGCTGAATGAGCAACCCGGAACGGGAAGAAGATTACTGTCAGTATGTTTCGTCTAACTTCGTTATCTACCTTATTGAACAACTTCTTCAGCCAGTCTGTTCTGCATAAATAGTCCACAGAGTCAATGGCTTTTGAAACCGCAAGGAATGTTCCGGTTACAACTCCCTGTGTTAACCATATCGGAGACAGACCTACTATTGCTGCTGTTTTCCAGAATTTTGATTTTATACTTGCTACTTTTTTAGTCCATAGAAGATTGTCAGCTCCCCAAAATAAGGTCTTTTTAAGTGCATTGCCTAGTGCCGCATTAATGCGCTTACTCAGTTTTTCTTTCTTCTCGTTTGGCTGCATTTTTTGTTTTAATTTCTTTATCTCCTGGAGTTCCTCCCACTCCGGTTCATGCTTTAATAGTGGAACGCTTCCCATCCACTTTATCTTTGTTTTGAGCCACCTTAGTAATCTCCATTCTCTTTTATGGCCATATGCCGAATAATCGCCTTTACCTCTACTGCCACCACTATAATGAACTAGTGCTAAAAGATACTCCTTCTTCTTTATCTCTTTTCCATCAGACGCATTTTTATCGCAGATTTCTTTTATCAGGTCGTATGCTACTTTCAGGACAGGGAATTGCTTTTGTATGAGCTCTCTTTCGGCTTTTTCAATGCCGTTTATCTCTTCCTGTGCTCTTTTTTGTTTTTCTGCTATTTTTTTATCTAAAGTGGCTAGGTTGTCTGCCGCTTTATCTGACTTTTCGTCGAGTCCCTCGTATTTCTTGAG
>DAOVFD010000114.1 GCA_030668565.1 Microcaldota archaeon | reverse complement strand
TGAGGACTTTGAGTGGTCCTGTTTCAGCGCACAGCAAGGAGCCGAAAAGGCGGTTAAAGCCGTTTTCCTTTATCTGCACGGCGAAAGCTGGGGACATTCCGTCTTTGCCTTGCTCAAAGCCCTTGGTGACAAGATAGAAGTTTCCGAGCGGCTCATAGAAGCTGCGAAAGACCTGGATAAACACTATATTCCAACGCGTTATCCTAATGGTTTCGACAGTGGGACGCCGGGTGATTACTACACACAAAAAGACGCACAGGAGGCAATCAAGAATGCTCGAGAAATCATCGAATTTTGTGAAGGTTGTGTTCGCTGACAAGAACAAGATTTTACGTCAGTTAGCGGATTATACCGTAGAAGTCAAGCGAAGCCGGCCGGAAGTTGAAAAAGTCGGGCTCTTTGGCTCTTACGCTACCGGAACTTACGGACCGGCCAGTGATGTGGACTTGCTGATAATTCTGCGCGAAAGCTCCAAACGTTTCCTGGACAGAATTCCTGATTACTTTCCGGACAACCTTTCCATAAGCTGTGATGTTTTTCCTTACACCAACGAGGAAATAGAGAGAATGACACAGGAAGGTACTCCCTGGATTCGTCATGTTCTTAAAGAGGTGGTTTGGCTTTAGATGATAAGAAACAAACCCAAATTGGATAAGTTTCATCGAAAACTAATCAAGGAAGAAAACCTTTCCTACAAAAAGGCTCTGTCTATATACGAAGCACTGCACAGAGAAGCCGTGTCTTTAGAGATTATCAATTCCGAAAATATTTTAGAGGGATTGGAAGTTGATTTGAGGATTGCCAAAACAGTTAACGGATTAACTTCATGATAGAAGAATTAATAAAAAAGACCGCCCAATGTTTAGACGAAGATAACATTCCTTATATGATTATCGGTGGCCAGGCTGTCCTGTTATACGGAACCCCACGCCTGACACGAGATATTGACATAACTTTGGGGATAGATACAGATAAATTCCCGTTGGTTGAGAATATATGCAACAAATTGAGGTTAAAAATCCTCCCTGAAGATCCAAAGGCTTTCGCAATAGAAACCAAAGTACTTCCCGCGGAAGAGACGAAATTGCGAATACGTGTGGATTTTATTTTTTCTTTCACTCCGTATGAAGCACAAGCTCTTAACCGAACAAAACAAGTCCTGATGGATGATTATCCAGTGAAATTTGCATCTTGCGAGGATGTTATTGTTCATAAGATGATTGCGGGCAGAGCAATTGATGCCGAAGACGTAAAAAATATATTGATTAAGAACAAAGGCTCAATTGACCTTGAATATATCAGGAAATGGCTTTCAGAGTTTAGCGAGATTTCTGAGCACAAAGGGATATTGGGGAAGTTCGATAACTTGTTGGAGTTATAAAGTAATCGCTATATTCTCGGCGACGTGATTTTGGCTTTAAATAAGCATTTCAGATGGAAAATACGTGCTTATTTACCCTTATGCAGAAGACTCTTTAATCGTATTAAAGCATCCTCTTTCTCTAATCTTTCTGCTTTCCTTTCAGCTTCTTTTTCCCTTTCTTCTTTTTGCTTCAGTAAACTTACATGGGCATGATGTACTTCACCATAAAGCTTCCTTACTCTCCATCCTAGCAACCTTCCGACTTCCGAATTTTTCTCCTTTTCGAAAATCGTAAGGAAATAACCAATGTCGTATGGGCCTGAATTACCACTATCATCTACTACATGAGTGTTCTCAACTATAAAAGGTCCCTTTTGTATAGTGTATGTGGGACATATGGATCTACCAATACATCCCTCGGAATGCCAATTAAGAGGATCTTCCACGCTTAATTCGTTTACGAGTTTCTTTAAGAGCCTTTTTTCATTCACCATAAAATTGTCTCTCAATAGGATAATTTAGGACAGTCACCGTTTTTAGTGCTCATTTCATTACCACACTTACGAGAATCAGTGAACAAATCAAGGTTTCTTCGTACAGTCTTTTCCTGGCAAGGATATTATCATTATGCTTTTTGTTTTTGAGCTTTTATCGATATACTTCTCTGCGGTGTTTGACTCTGAAGATATATACTGTCTTTTGCCGTTCGTTGATTTCATAAATTACACGATAATCACCTGTAGAAATTCGCCAATCACTTTTGGAACCTACTATTTTCCGTACTCCTGCGGGCCGTGGATTATCTTTAAGGGCCAAGATGTGAGAAATCACTCGTGAGAAAATCGCCGGGGAACGTTTTTTAAGACGCTTCAAATCCCGCTCTGCATGCTGCTCAATCTGCAACTTGTACATCTTATTTTTGCTCTTCAAGAAATTCTTCAAATGGTCTAAATTTAAGAGTTGTTTTCCGCAGTCGCCTTAATTCCGCCAAGTCCTCGGCGTCCTCAACGCGCTGCAGTAACTCTTCATAGTCATGGATATTTAAGATTACTGCAGTGGGCTTGTCTCCCTCAATGATGAATTGTGGCTTTTTTGTTAATGCCTTTGACATAGTTTAACCTCCCTCAATAAATAAGAACAGCCACCCTGTTTTCTGTACTCATTTTATTACCATACTTACGAGAACCAATACTATTCTATCCAGATTCGACTATGAAGAATAAACTTTGCACATATTCCTGTCAAGTCTTTTTTCTTTCAACAGCCTACATTGTAGCTTATACTCGGATTTCAGTGCAAAATTTTGATTTTAATTGCGGGTTAGTAAGGATACTATGGCAAACAACACTATAACTTGGTCGTCGGCTTTTCGAGCGGGGGTGTGATGGGTGCCGGTGTACTTAAAGTTGCGACGTGTCAGTTTGCCGTGGGGGCTTCCATAAAGCGAAACTCCCGGACAATCTGTGTTTTTTTGCGCAAAGCGAAAAAAGCCAAAGCTGACATAGTTCATTTTTCCGAGTGTGCTCTTAGCGGCTATGTGGGCACCGACTTTCC
>DAOVFD010000026.1 GCA_030668565.1 Microcaldota archaeon | reverse complement strand
GGAGAATCCGATGATGGGATACAGGGGAGCTGCTAGATACCTAAGAGAGCCGGATGTTTTCAAGATGGAACTTAAGGCACTAAAGAAGGTAAGGAATGATTATCATCTGAGAAATCTATGGTTAATGATTCCTTTCATAAGAAAAGTGGGTGAGTTAAGGGCAATAAAAGAAGCGATGCAGGAGGTTGGGGTTTACAGAACAAGGGATTTCAAACTATGGATAATGGTAGAAGTTCCGAGCACAGTATTCCTTATAGACAAATTCTGCGAGGAGGGAATAGACGGTGTTTCAATAGGAACAAATGATTTAACACAGCTTATTCTTGGTATAGACAGGGATAATGCAACGATGGCAAAGGCTTTTGATGAGAGAAATGAAGCGGTTCTGAAAGCATTGCAGAGAGTTATTACAGTATGCAACGAACATAGTATAACATGCTCATTATGCGGACAGGCACCCAGTGTCTATCCTGAATTTGCTGAAAAGCTTGTTGAATTCGGAATTACCAGCATTTCAGTTAATCCGGATGCGATCGTAAGGACAAGAAGGATAGTTCAGAGTGCAGAACAGAAGATAATGCTTAAGAGACTGACGAAGCTCACAAAAAATGTTGGTGAGGATAAAGAAACGTTCTCTGCAGACGATTAGATTTTAATTCTAACCTGAGAATACTATTCATGGTAATGACCTACAGGAAAGGTTCCCGTGCAGAAAGAGAACTTATAGACTATTTTTCAAATAATGGATATTCTGTGATAAGGGCAGCAGGGAGCGGTGTAAATTCATTGAGTCCCGACCTTCTTGCATTCAAGCATGGTATGCAGTATGCAATTGAATCAAAGGCAATTGAAAAAAACAATCTGAATATTGACAGGGAACAGTTCACGAACATGCAGAAATGGGAGAAGAATACAGGAATAACATGCTACATTGCCTGGAGAAAAAGAGGGAAGCAATGGAGATTCGTTCCTCTATCTTTATTTAATGAAAGTAAAAAAAGTTTTGGCATCTCCTGGAAGAAGGCATCAGTAATAGGAAAAGAACTGAAGGAATTCTCCTAGAGCTGTGATGACAGTTCAAGAACAGTCTTCTTTATGTCATCCGAATTGTAAATTGCCCTTCCGACTATTGCATGCCATCTTTCCCCTGCCGATTCTGCTGCATCCGTTATCTTTCCGCCCTGTGCTATGAAACCGGGCGCATAGAAAACCGGCTTTGTTCCCTGTTCTTCAAGAGCTTTTCTTATTTCTGTTATTTTTTCAGGCTTGTTGCCGGGAACAACGAAATCGGTCACTCCCGATTTTGCTGCATTAAGGTATATTTTCAGTATTGAATCATCGCTTAAGTAACCGCCTTCGCTTTTTACATAACTTTTGTGGGTCATAAGTCCGCCAACAATTACCCCAAGTCCTTTTTCCTTTGCAGCATCTATCCATGCTTTTTCTGTTTCGGGCCCTGCCTGTGGAAAGAATATCACTGCATCGATTCCTGCATTTTTGCAAACCTCCGCAAACTTCTTTCCGGTATCAGGAATATCAGTACCGGCTTTCTGATGGTCGTATATCAACGGTTTTTTTGTATATTTTCTTGCAATTTCCACAAGTTTAGGGAGTCCATGTTCCAAACCAAGGTAGAAACCGAGCTTGTATCCTCCGATGGTTTCCATGTCTGCCGTCTCTTTCAGAATATTTTCGTATTTGTCAAGAGACACATCACATGCTATTATTATGCTTCTGTCTCTTTTGATTATGCTCATAAAATAACCTCTTTCGTCCCGTATTTTTTGAAATATTCCTCTACTTTATTGCCTATTTCCTCACCAGGCTGAAGTTTTTCATATGCCATCGGAAGCAGCTCGGTCGCATCGCTCATTGCATAATATTTCACTCCAAGCTCTTTTACGGCCTGTTCAACAGTTTTTCCATCATCTCTTTTTTCCATTCTATTGGTAAGGCCGATTGCTGCAACCACTTCAACATCTGCTTCTTTTAGTACTCTTATTGCAGAAATAAGTGAGTCGCCGGTAGTGGTTACATCTTCCACCACTATTGTTTTTCCTCTTGGCATTCCAAGGAAATACCTGTCTTTAAGTTCACCGTGTTCCTTTGGTTTTCCTCTTCCCATAGGCAGCACATACCTGCCTGAACCATAATCTTTCTGTTCTCTTGCCCATTTGTACTGCGTTATCACTGCAAGCTTGGTTGCCCCTTCAGGAACTCCGTAAAAACAGTCAGGTCTGAGCTTATTATGTCCAACAAAGGCAAGGACGAAATCTGTCAGCTTATCAGTAAGGTAAACAGACCCTGTAACCGTCCTCCAGTTCACATACCAGTGGGATTCTCTCCCTGATTTTAACATTATGGGATTCCTGAAAAATCCGATTACTCCATTGTCCAGTACAAATTTGTTAAACTTGTTTGCATTAAACACGAGAACACCAAAAATAATCTCTTCTAACAATTAAAAAGTTTGCTATTCCCTGGGCTTTTTTATTACCCTGCTGTAAACTATCCAGACAACCAGAAGGACCGCAACAGCCCCGACTGCAATCTGCCATATCTGGATGCCCGCCGATTGAACGTTTATGGTAATTGTTTTGTCACTGTAGCCTATCTTGCTGACAGTTGAGGTATAGGAACCGGCTTCCGGAATTGTAACCGAAACGTTCCTGTCCCCGCTGTATGACTTTCCGTCGATAGTCAGGTCAAACCTGTCAACGGGGGAACCGTCGGATCTGCTGTTAACGTAAATCGTGAGTGGAGTCCCTTCAATAGGATTGTCAGTGGACTGGGCAACAACAAATGAGTCAAGAGGCAGGGTGGAATCCCTTACTATACTCACGGTAGTAAATGAAGTCCCTGATTCTTCTCCGGCGGAATCAACAACCCTGCATGATATGATGTTAAGGCCTTCTATTAATTCCTGGCTTGGGTCAATTATAAGCTGCCACGAACCGTCAGCTTCTGTCGTTGTGGACATCCATCCGAAGTCGTTTATGTCCACCTGGACTGTCTGCGAGCCGGATTCGGAAACTGACTGCCCCCGAATGACCACTTCCTTCTTGCCAACGTATGCTCCTTCTTTCGGGGATTCTATCGAACACGCCCTCTCAGTACTGTAGGCATAGACAGTACCGTCTGCAGAACCGAATATTATCTGTTTACTGTAATAGAGCGGGGAACCGACCCTTCCCACTGCAGAACCCTTCCATATTACGCTTCCGCTGTCCGCGCTCAGGGCATAGATGCTTCCGTCAGTACAACCAACGAAAACTGCTTCGACTCCCCCCATCGAACCTTTTTCAGGTTCGGAAACGACAGCAAGAGGAAGCTGTGCTTTCCACCTGAGATTGCCGCTGTTTGCATCCACAGTATAAACGTTTCCGTCGTCACTTCCGAAATAAACTGCAGAACCGTCGAAAAACGGGGTTGAAAGAATCCAGCCATCCGTAAGATAGCCCCATCTCTCATAACCCCCTGTAAGATGGTAAACATGGAGTTGGTTATCAAGAGCACCTACGAAAACCGAACTGTCCCCCACTACCGGCCGGGACAACCAGAAGTTATGATTATCTATTTCCTTTTCCCATTGTTTTCGTCCGTCTTCATCAATTTTTATCAGCTTGTTTCCGGCTCCGAAAATGACGTAATCCTCGCCTGCCTTCGGTGGGGTAAGAGTTACTCCTTCTTCAATATCGTATAATTTCAAGGCTTCCCCGCCTTTCGAAACCTCATAAATTCCATCGCTTGCAGAAACATAAACTTTTTTGGAATTCGAATCAACACCATAAAGATAGGTTATGTTGAAATCCGATAGCGACGTTTCCCATTGTTTTGAACCGTCAGTTTTTATCCTGGCTATTTCCCCTTTCGTAGTTGCGGCTATAAGCCCGCCGTCAAAAACCGAGAAATCAACAAAATCATTTCCTACAGCAGCCCTCCATGAAACTGTCCCTGTATCCGGATTAAGCGCATATACCTCCCCATCAAGCGAACCGACAATGATATTGCCCCCGAAAACAACGGGTTTTGTTAATATATCTCCGCCGGCTCCTGCCTGCCATACAAGTGAAGAAAAAGAAAGGGAAACAAGAAGAGTGAAAAGCAGTAACAGCTTCTTCATTATTTCAACCTTTTAACAGGGAATCGTGCTTTCCGTCGTCTATTTCCTTGATTATGTCCCTGGGATTCTTGCCATCGATGTTTACCCCCAAGCTCAGGCAGCTTCCGCACACCTCCTTGAGCGTGGATTTCGTGTCTTTTCCTAAAGAATTGCTTTTTGATTTGGCTATTTTCACAAGCTTTTCAAGGGTGATGTCTCCTGCCGGCTCCTCCCTGTTTCCGGCCCCTTTTTCTATCCCTGCTTCTTTTTTTATCAGTTCGGAAGTCGGTGGTGTTCCCACTTCTATCCTGAATTCCTTTGTCTCGGTATCAACTATTACCTTTACAGGAACCTTCATGCCTGAAAAATCCTTTGTGGCCTCGTTTATCTTTGCAACTACCTGCCCTGCATTTACTCCCAGGGGTCCAAGTGCCGGCCCAAGAGGTGGACCTGCAGTTGCCTTTCCGCCATCAACTATTGCATTAATTATCTTTTCCATCCGCATCTACCTTAGAAATTGATTTCTTTAGTCTCTATTGAACGGGATTTATTTTAAAAGATTGGTTTTCGTAGTAGATGTCTGAATTTGGTTGTAATTTGTCAAAAGATTTATAAACATTATTCCCGATAAATAAAAACTCGCACTCCCATGCGTGTGTGATTGTTATGGCAACCGCAGCACAGGTAATCCCAAGGACCGGTCAAGATAAACGGAAACGTAAGGATGAGCGCAAGGTCTGCCAAAAAGTTTACTCCCCTACAATCCATGAAGAAAAAACTGAAAAACTTAGAATACCCCAGATATTCGTGGTAATGGACGAAGGTCCAATACCTTCCGAAAGAAAAACCCTGGATGAAGAGGAAATTAATTTCATGAAATGTCTGGTCCCCGACGAAGAAGTCCTGGCAGTTTTCAAAAGAGAAGAGAAAGTTAAGAGACGCGATGATAACGAAGCTTATATCGAATCCATGAAACAAAGATTTGAAGAAATTGAATTCAAAGAGAATGACAGGTACATTATGAACTTGAAGAAAAAGGTCGCTTCTCTTTAATTATTCAACAGTAACTGACTTTGCAAGATTCCTTGGTTTATCAGGATTGTTGCCTCTTAGAACGCTCACATGATAAGCAAGAAGCTGTAATGGAACTATTTCTGCAAAAGGATAGAGGTCCTTGTCTATTTTAGGCAATTCGATAACATAGTCGCTCTCTTTTTTTATTTCAGGATTATCCGTTATGCTTATTACAATGGCTCCCCTTGCCTTTGTCTCCTTTATGTTCCCCATGAGCTTAGGAGCAGTCTCATCATCCGGGGCAATTGCTATCAAAGGGATTCCCTTTACAATAAGGCTCAGTGTTCCATGCTTTAGTTCTCCGCCCGGATAAGCTTCTGAATGAATATATGAAATCTCCTTGAATTTCAATGAGCCCTCGTATGCAATAGGAACACTAATACCCCTGCCTATGAAAAATGCATCATGAGCATCCTTCAGTTTTGCAGCTATCTCCTTAATCTCATTCTCTTTCTCGAGCATGCCTGCGATTATGGAACGGACATTTTCCAGTTTTTCCTTTGGATAAACAAGCATATACGCAACTGCAAGCTGGGCCATAAAGGTCTTTGTTGCTGCAACTCCGATTTCCAGACCTGCATTCAGATAAACAAGTGCATCCGCAATTCTTGTAATGCTTGAGGCGACTATATTAGTTATTCCGACTATTTTTGTCTTCTTTTCTTTTGCGAATTTAAGCGCCTGGAGAACATCCGCAGTTTCTCCGCTCTGCGTTATTGCAATAACAAGTGTATTTTCATCCGGATTTGCAATAAACTGGTAATCGCTTGCTATGTAAGCACGTGCATTCCTGCCTTTCCGCATAAGAAGATAGCTCAGGAGAAGCCCGGCGTGATAGGATGTTCCGCATGCAACTATGTCTATCTTATCGCATTTGTCAACAAGTTCTTTTGCCGCACTTACATCAGTTGCAATGGTCTCATTAATGAAATGCCTCTGGTCGTTTATTTCCTTGAGCATGAAATGGGGATAACCTCCTTTTTCAGCCATTTCCAGGTCCCAGTCCACTGTAATCGACTTTCTTTCAACTGCTTTTCCTTCAATATCCGATATCTTGTATCCGTTTTTGGAAATTGTAGCTACGTCCCCGTCTTCAAGAGGAATGAATGTTTTGGTGTAATTGAGCATTGCGGGAATGTCAGATGCACAGAACATCTCCCCCTTTCCTACGCCGATTATAAGGGGGCTTCCTTTTCTTGCGATGTAAATATGTTCCTTGTCGTCTGCGAACATAACTGCAAGCGCATAGGAGCCTTTCAGCTTTTTCAATGATTTTATGAATGCATAAAAGGGCTTGTCCGTCTTTGACTGCTCCTCCATAAGATGGGCGATAACCTCTGAATCAGTATCCGAAACGAACCTGTGTCCTTTTGCTGCAAGTTCCTCCTTCAGCCTAAGGTAGTTTTCTATTACTCCATTGTGCACAAGCACTATTTTTTTTGTGCAGTCGAAATGAGGATGAGCATTTTCCTTACATGGTGCCCCGTGGGTTGCCCATCTATTATGCCCTAAGCCTATATGACCATTCATTGACACAAAACCCAGATTTATAGAAACATCATCTATCATTCCCTTGTCTTTTCTGATATCTATTCCCTGCTCATTGGCTATGGCAACACCTACCGAATCATAACCCCTGTATTCAAGGTGCTTCAGTCCTTTTACAAGGATTTCTGAAGCCTTCTGATTGCCTATATATCCTATAATCCCGCACAATGCAATCACCGAGTAATAAAGAATAACGTTTGAAGGTATAATATTTAAAGAGTTCGGAGTTATAAAAATCTAATCTCTTTAAGGTGATAAAAATGGGCGCACAGGTTAAAAAAGGAGCAGAGATGAAAGGGGCGAAAAATGTCGTGAAGACGCCTGTAAAAGAACCGCTTACATCCAGAGGTGGAAAAAATATGAATGCAGAAGAAGCAATTCAAAGACTTTTGGAAGGAAACAAGAGATTTGTTGAAGGGAAACCAGCGAACAAGAAGTACCCTGAAAGAAGAGCAGAACTTCTTGAAGGGCAACAGCCGTTCGTAACAATGATAGGATGCTCTGACTCAAGGGTTGGTCTGGAAGCCTTATTTGACGCAAATCTTGGTGAGATATTCACGATAGAAACCGCGGGAAACATAGTGGGTGATATAACCCTTGGAAGCATGGAATACGGTGTCGACCACCTCAATACTCCTTTGCTTGTAATTCTCTCACACACGAAATGCGGAGCGGTAACAGCAACATGCCAGGGAGGGCATGCTGAAGGAAACCTTGCAAAGGTTGTTGAGAAAATCAAGCCTGCTGCGGAAAAAGCAGAGAATGATGTGGACAAGGCAATAGATATAAATGCACAGATGGTTGTTGAGGATATTCTTGCAAGAAGCTATGTCATCAAGAAAGCAGTGGATGAGGGAAAAACTAAAATAGTTATCATGAAGTATCATCTGGAAGACGGAACAGTGGAACTGAAGGAGGCGGCGTAAATCCGTGGCTGAAAAAACAAAAAGCGAAAAGCTTTATGAACTGAGAAGATGGGTGAAAACCCTTTCCAAGTATGTAGGCAGTGGTACGCAGCTTATATCCGTTTACATATCTGCAGGTTCTCCTATACATGAGATGAGCAGTAAGTTACGGGAGGAGATGAGCCAGGCAAGCAACATAAAATCCAAGCAGACGAAGACCAATGTCACAGGCGCGCTTGAAAGAATAATAAACCATCTCAAGCTTTTCAAACAGACTCCGCCAAACGGCCTTGCTGTATTTGCAGGGAATATATCTGACAATCCTGCGAAAGTGGATATACAGTTGTTCTCCCTGGAACCACCCGAGACCCTGAAGGTCGGCGCATACCGGTGTGATTCGAGATTCTTCCTTGAACCGCTCCAGAATATGATGGAAACCAAGGATGCATACGGCATAGTTGTGCTGGACGGAAGGGATGCCACAATAGCAGTTGTCAAGGGGACGGAAATAAGAGTGGTGAAGAAACTGCATTCAATGGCTCATGCAAAAATTCGGAAGGGGGGCCAATCGGCAATGCGGTACCAGAGGCTGATTGAAGAGAGCATTGACAAATATTACCAAAGAGTTTCAGCATCTATGGACAAGGCTTATCTTGGAAAAGTAAAGGGAGTAGTAGTAGGCGGCCCCGGCCCTACAAAGGATTTCTTCCTTAAGGCAAAACATTTCAACTACCAGATAAAAATAATGGGGGTTGTTGATACCGGATACACTGATGAATACGGGGTAAGGGAAGTTCTTGAAAAATCTGATAAGATACTTGCAGAGCAGGAAGCGGTAAAGGAAAAAACACTCGTTGACAAGTTCATAAAGGAAGTAGTAAGCAACGGTCTGGCAACATACGGTGAAAAGCAGGTCAGGGAGGCAATACTCAGCCATCAGGCGGAGAAAGTGCTGCTCTCCGAAGGAATGGATTACACTGCAGCTGAATACAAATGCCTGTCCTGTGAAAACACGGAAAGGAAAATATCCGGAGACAAACCGGAAAGCAGGATTCCATGCCCCAAATGCAATGCTGAAATGCGCCTTGAAAATGAAAAACCGCTTATTGATGACCTGGAGGAGCTTGCAAGGGAGAATAACATAGAAGTTGAGATAATATCAACGAACACCACTGAGGGAATACAGTTTCTTACGGGATTCGGCGGAATAGGAGCGCTGCTTAGATACAGGATAAGATAGATTAACCGTAACTTATGTCACAGGTACCTATATTGTAATATTCTCCAACCCCTACAACTGCTGCTTTTGTGTAATATTTTGTTTCATCGCCTTCAGTTACATAAAGACTCATCGCATCATTGAGTTTTCCAAGGCAACCTGGAATACTCTCCACACTGGTGCTGTCGAAATCCCCGACAATGCAGCCTTCTTCAGGGTCAAGAGCCATGTACCTGACGTTTCTCCCTACAAGACCCGTGCTGCTTGCAAAATCAACCCCACACTGCAGTATGTTCTTTTTGGTAGAGTTGTTTGAAACGTTCCTTATGTCCATGACTATGTAGATTGTTTCCGCATTTTCAAGCAGATGAATGAATGTTTCCCCGTTAATCTCAGCACCTTTGTCAAATGGTGCCGGTTCCTGACTGTAAAATAAAGCCAGACAAGCCACGACAACAATCACGATTAAAGCGACGATTGTATTTTTTGCAGTATTGGAAAGTTTCATGTAGAAATCACCTACTCGAACATTGTCGAAAGCGGGCAGTATTCGTAATAATCGGTGGTTGCATAAATCTCCGCCTTGCTCAGATATGTTGTATAAAGCTTTGGTTCCTCTATGGTACTTGAAGGTTTCAGATATATCACCGAACCGCTTTCGGATATATCAGAAAGGCACATCTCTTCATTGAGTTCCTCATCATGCGATTCATAGCTCTTTGTGCACCCCCCTCCGCTTTTCAGGGTATATATGTATGCCGATTTGTTGGTTGCCCTTATGGATTCCACAAGATTTTCGGCGCAACCCGAAATGGCATCATATTCCTTTGTGTTCAGAAGACCTGCATCGACCACTATCGCCACAGTTTCCCTGTCCTTGAAATCCACCAGGAATTCATCCATCGTTGCATCTGTGGATGTTTTTTGCATGAAAAAGAATAATGAAGCGGCAAATGCGCCCAAGACCAGCATTGAGATAACGAATCCCGTAACAACTATGAGTTTTATACTTGAGTGCCTGCATGCCCGCAGTATGTAAAGGAAGAAAAGCAGTACTATCGAACCGAGTGAAAGGAACACCAAAAGGCTGAATCCTCCCAGAGTGGTGAACTGGTTTTCAGGTATGTCCTCAACGCTTGTTATGTTTGTGGTTTCAGCAAACTGGGCCAGCCCCCCGTTAAGCCTTCTTGCAAAACTCCTGAAATAAACTATTGCCTGTGAAGTGCCGGTGGATTCGATAGAACCCAGAAGCCTCATCGCATCATCGCTTATCTCCGTGTAGTTCTCCTCAAGCCCTGCAAGCTGGGAAGCGGTCATGCCTGATGAGAATTCCTTATCAAGCTGGGAAGTCCTGTTTCTCAGTTCATCGAATTTTTCCCTGTCAAGAGGACCAAGGTCTTTCGTACCGATTTCAAACAGGAGCATTTCAGCATTATTTTTGGCATCTGCGGTTTTATTGTAGATTGAATAGAGATTATCTGATGCATTCTGTACCTCGTCAAGAAGTTCGGTATACTCTTCCATATCTTCATCAAGAGTTTCAAAATTATTGCCGTTTATATCCCCGCGAATGCTCTGCCTGAGTTCTTTCAAACGTTCCAGCTTTATCATGAATGAGGTATTGGAAACAAGACCGGACGCTTCATCAGCATATTCCTCAAGTTCTATTCCCTTCCCTTCAAGAGGAGCGAAGACGGTATCATATTGCGAGGATGTTGTTACATTAAGATACTGGCTGAAACGCATGCCCGTATTATCATAAATTGTTGAAGAAGTATCCTCGTATTCCGCAAAAGGACCTATGTTGTCCGTAAGCTCGGCAACCTTTGCATCGAGTTCGTCCAGAATATTCTCATCAAGGTCAAAAGAAGGGCACATTCCGTAGCATACCAGGTGGCAGGCTTCCTTGTCAGCTAAATCATCCCGCCTCGGTGTCCTGAATATCGTCGCTTCGATATCATCTACATAATCCTTCATCGTAGGAATTGATTCATCTATATAATCAAAAGTTTCAACAACATCGCCTTCGTCCACTGCGTCGAGTTTCGTGGTCATGTTCTCAATAATGAAATCAAGCCCGTAGCTGGCGTATGAAAAATCCTTAAGCGGCTGGAGTACGACGTCATAGCTGCCCCAGCCCATTCCCTGGCTGTAGGCAGAGTAAAGAAGCAATGCATTTCTGTAGCAGGAGTCATCATCATGGCACCACACCGGTTCCCCGTCCATCATAACTCTCTTGTCAGTGAAAAGAATCTCCCTGCAGACGTATTCCTCCTTGTTTTTCCAGTCATATCCGTCGTTTCTGCTTGCATTGAACCCGGCAACAAGGTCCCTTACCTCCTGGATTTCTTCCTCAGAGGGATAATATTTTTCCATATAATAGTCGTGAAGCGCCTGTGATATTTCCTCGCTATCATTTACCGGCTCACCGTTTTTAAGAAGGAATGTCTCCTCCCCGTCGAAAAACAGTATTTCATATTCGGTTCCATTTAGGGTGAAATTCTCCCTGGTAACGGTTACGTCTTCTTCACTGGAATAAAAGTAATCCGAAGCGGTAAACGAAAAGACAACTCCTGAGAGCAAGAAGAATAGTAGTAAAACGGTATATATTCCTGGTCGCATGTTGTAGCTATTAGATATATTCATATTTAAATATATCTTTCTCATTTTTCACGCTTTACCACAAAATCAGCAA
>DAOVFD010000020.1 GCA_030668565.1 Microcaldota archaeon | reverse complement strand
AAAATACCTTGGAACCAAAATACCGAAGGACCTGAAGCATCTTGAAAAAAAGCCCAAAAAACTTGCAAGAAAATTAACAAAAAAAGAAGCGGCTGCAGTAAATCTGATAAGGAAACATTATCTCAAAAAATACAAACTGGACAAAACCCTCTGGGAAACCGAGAGGGACAAGATAGTCTGCTTTATCTACAACACCAATGCTATCGAAGGAAATACTTTGACACTGGAAGAAACCGACGAAATACTAAAAGGGAAAAAGAAAATATCAAAGAAGGAAAGGGATGTCAAAGAAGTTGAAAACATGAAAAAATGCATCAATTTTCTGTTTGATTACAAAGGCGACATTAATGAGAAGATGATTTTAGAGCTGCATGATATCCAGCAGAAGGGAATCATGCCTGATGCGGGAAAATACCGGAATGTGAATGTCAGGGTCGGGAATTATATCTGCCCGGAATGGACAAAAGTGCCGGGATTGATGGCGGAATTCCTTGAATGGTACAAACTTGCAAGGAAACAGCTTCATCCGTTTGAACTGGCTTCTTTGGTCCATCTTAAGTTTGTGAAAATCCACCCGTTCAGGGACGGAAACGGAAGAATGACAAGACTGCTTATGAATTTTGTTCTGTTAAAGGCAGGTTATCCGCTGCTTAATATCTTCAATGACGAGAAGACGCTTTATTACCTGGTTCTCCAGAAATATGATTTCGACAAAAAAGAAAGGTCGTTTGTCCACTACCTGTTCGAGGTATTCGTTATCCAGTATCAAGAATACATATAGGAAGCGCTTTTTATTTCTGAAATTACTGGTGTTTCTTTGATTTTTCCGATAATTTTGCAATCCATAGAGTTGCAAATACCGCAATGAGGGTTACCACAACCGCGTAAGTGACCATTGGGCCAACCCCTTCAGCAGTTCCGAAAACTTCCTTGAAAATTGCCTGTATAGCACCATTCCATGCAAGGGCCGCAACCAGACCGAATGCAGTTGTTATCAAAACAGCCATTTTTTCTATAACTTCTGATTTCATACGCTCACCTGACACCTATTCCAGCTAAAAATTTTAAAATAAAACCAGCTTACTAGTTAACTCGTTTCCTGTCCCTGTAAACACCATCTTATCGTTTAACTCGCTTAATCGGGAACGAAAAAAATCCTATTTAAGACTAACCAACAATGAAAAAATAAAAAAATGGAAAAAAACTAAGCTTTCTCTACTTGTTCTGCTTTAGGTCCTCTGTCACCCTGTACAACTTCAAACTTGACCTTGTCGCCCTCGCGGATTGTTGTTCCTTCCTTGAGGCCGCTTGCATGCACATAGTATTCCTTTCCATCGTCACCGGCAATAAAGCCGAATTGCTTCATTTCATTAAAAAACTTTACAGTACCTTCTACCATTTTTACACCTTTAAGTGTTTTCTTATAATATCATACAGTATTATAACCTTTCCTTTCTGCGCATGAGCCCGGAGCGTGCCGGAAATCAACTTATTCACGGGAACGAGCACGCTTTTAAACTCTCATATACACAATGATAATCCATGGCAAAGGGGGAGGTAATAATCAAAAAGACTGCAGAAATTCAGCCCCTGGTAACTCCAAAAAAACCTAAATTCATCCTGCATACCCATGGGGACATGATAAAAAGAAACCAGATTGGAAATGTTCTTATCGAAACCTGCTCCAAAGTAATTGAGAAAAACAGAAAGACGCTTCTTGCCGTGGGAGACGGTAAAGACTGGGATTCTTATGAAAAACTTATCGAGCAGAAAGAATCCCTCAGCAATAATCTGACAGAGCTTGAAGGTGTTAGTTATACCAACGCTCTCAAAGGACGCTTTCCGAAAATAAAGAGTAGGAATATTGCCATTCTGCTGTTCTTCCCTTTTGATTACTGGGATAAAAATATTGAGACCAGGGACTGTGGGGAGATATACGGAAACAGGGGATTCATCAAAAGATTCAGAAACTTCTGGCAGTTTTTCCAGTCGAAAATGGAGAATGCGTATAAAGGACACATAATTCACTACATTAACCTGCCATCAGCAATATGCCTGGAAAGGGATAAGGAAGAAACGAAAGCAGTATTGGCCAGAAACGGAATACCTATTCCGAAAAGCTTGACAACAAGGGATGCAAAAGAAATCGTGGAAATACTTGAAAAAGGAGAAAGATTCTACATCAAGGTACGCTACGGTTCCATGGGAAAAGGAATAAGCTATTTTGAGAAGGGGAGATGGGCAACCAATTTCAATTTTGAGGACGGAAAGATAGTGGGCAGGAAATCTGATTACGGATGGAAATTCAGGGAGATAACCGGAAACCTGAAGTTCCTTGAAGAACTTCTGAAAACCGATGTGGTGGTTGAAGAGGCGATAGAGCCGATGCTGATAAACGGGAGAAGGTTCGATATCAGGTTTTACGTATGCATGGGTGAGGTTCTCCGCATCTATCCCCGCAGCAACGACCTTGATGCGGTGACCACGAATATAAGCCAGGGGGCAAAGGGCGAGAACCAGGATTTCCTCAGGGAAATTCCGCAGGATTCGTTCGAGGCAGGCAGAGGATACTCCTTTGAAGCCGCAAAAGCCCTGAAGCTCGGGCTTGTGGGTGTTGATGTGATTATAGACAGGGAAGGCAACCCGTTTGTTCTGGAAGCAAATTCATTTCCAGGATTTCCAAGACGGAAGGATTTCAACCTGAGTGCACGTATTTTCGAGAAGATTGATGGGCACAAGTTCGGAAAGGATTGATTCCGAAACCAATAACCAATCAACTTATTCACGGGAACGGATTAATTTATAAACGCTTTGATACATAGATTATAACATGAATAATTTTGATGGTGGGCAGAAGGGGGGCTCCAAAAATATTCTCAGGGAGCTTGAACTCAAAAAGCCGGTGAGGATAGACCCGCATGCTGCAGAGATAATGAAAAAATGGAAAAATATCGTTCCTCAGGAAAAGGCAAAAGAAACGGCCAAAACACCTGAGTGGATTCTGAAAAGATATCCAAATGTGTCCAAGGAACTGCCTAAGCATATCGTTGATGATTTCAACGCACAGCTCGAAAAAGCGGAAAGGCTGATGGAAAAATACGGGAAGGGCGGGTTGTTCGATACGAAAGGTATAACGGACAGAATAAACTGCCACCGGGTGCAGCACAGCATAAAAAAGGCAAGGGTGGAGAACAGGAATGCATTTGAGCTTCTTGAGGAATCGTTTATCTTTGCGGATTACATGAACAACTTCTCATATTGTATTTTCGGCCGCATGCACATCTACACCAAAGAGGATATGAAACAGAAATTCGGCAATATGCGCGATTCCGGAGGCTATGAGGCAAGCGACTTATTGAAAAACCAGACGCGTGAGGAGTTTCACGACGTTGTGAAGAAAGTCATAAAGGAGTGCGGACTTTCCTATGAAGAAGCAAAAGAATTGTACGAAAAGAAAGACATTTCAGTCCATCAATATCTTTTCCCTGCATTCCTGAAATTAATGGAAATGGGTTACAAGAGATATCCTGATTTGATTGCATGATTAACATCCCATAAGGTAGAGTATCAGCAATACAAGAACCACTGTTGGTTTCAGGATGCCTGCAATATATAGAACAGGCCCTGCATTTCCAGGAGCATAGTTCTTGTTTTTCCTTATTTCAATTATATGCCCATATGCCGCTCCATAAAGGAATATTGATGAAGCAGCTGCAACAGCAATCCAGAAAGTCCCGTGAATCCAGAAGCACATAATGCCCGTTATTCCGTATGAGAGGTTTGCAAATGCGACTTCCTTCTGGAACGGATTTCCTTTTGGCCATCCGATGAACTTGGCAATCTTGTCTGCCCTGAAGAAATGTCCCATGAAGCCCCATACTCCTTCAAGTCCTATGCCTATCACAAGGAACCAGAGCAGGAAAGATTCCACTACCGGAGTATGCATAAGGTAAATCTGCAATATTGCAGCCACTATGGACAAAATGACGAAAAAATATGGATAGTATGAAGATGTATTGTTCTTTTTCAAGTAAATCACCACTGCTCTTCTTTCAGGGAAAAAATAAAAGACCTTTGATAGCCTAAGTCAGCCCTGGACGGTTCTTACTTCAGGAGAGACCGGTTGATTTTTTTCTTTTTCATTTTTTCCATAGTTTTTTAAACGCTTATTAATATATATTATAACATGAAGAGAAGGGAGGTCCGCAAGAGAGATACTATTGTCAGAGCTGCAAAGAGGACTGCAGTCGCTTTCAGTGCATTTGCTCTCCTGACCGCTTCTGTTCCTGGATGCAAAAAAACAGAGGAAAATGAGAAGACAGAACAGCAGCTAAAACAGGAGGGGGAGCGGAAACAGGAATTTTCACGACTGTTGGGAGAGAAGCTTGGCCACAATCCGGATGTTTATCGGATTTCCTATCCTATTACCTTTGATGACATGCTGGATTCGCCTTTCGACAAAGAGGATGCCATTACCTACGAATTTGTTTTTGACAATGTAAATCCCAAAGAGGTTCATGAGGTTCTCAGTGGTTTGAAGGAAGCATTTGATGGATACTACCTGGAAAGAAAGCTACCGTTAATCAAGGATGATAAAAACTTCGAAACCTGGTTTGTAACTGATTTTTATAGGGTCAATTATGAACGCGGTCTAAGAAGCAGGGAAGGCAAACTGGAAGTCAGCGTGCAATTCGAGAAGATGGAAGAGGAAATACCTTCAAAGAAAAAGAGGAAGAAAAAATGACGCGGGATAGGAAAACCGGGTTTTCTGCTTATCCATGCAGTCACAGGAAGACCTTGAAAGAGTAAAGGAACTGATTGAGCAGAGGGGGTGAAGGACCCAAAAGCAGAATAATTACCATTCGCCTATGTATTCTTCTCTGAACATTCCTAATACCAGGACAAATATTGTAAGGATAAGCGGTCCTACTATTATTCCTACTACCCCAAAATAAGTAATACCTATAATCATCCCTATAAGTGATATAAGCGGATGCATCTCACCGACCTTCTTCTGAACTTTCTGTCTTATATACCCGTCAAAGACATAACTCAGGAAAGCACCCCAGAGCAGAATTGCGACTGCTGTAAGATAATTTCCGGTAATCAGATAATAAAGCGCTATGGGCATCCAGATAATCTGTATTCCTATAATCGGAATGAATGCCATTATCGTTCCGATAATTGCAAGGAAGAAAAAATTGGTGAAGCCCAGAAGAACCAGCCCTGCTGCAAGCAGAACACCAAGAATAACCGATGCCACTCCATTGCCTATGAAAGTAGTTTTGATAACATGAGCGAACTCTTTCATCAGCCTTCCTGAGTTTTTTTCACTGAACGGGATGAGATTCCTTATAGCAACAGACATCTTTTTGTTTTCAGTGAGTGCAAAGTAGAGAATAAGGTACATGACCAGTAAATTCAAGGATACACTTATCACATTACTGATTGCGAACGTACTTATATTGGTTAGGATTCCTGCTATATCACTGACGTGTTCTTCTACGAAACCCATTATTTCTGATGGGTCATAGTTAAAAGCCGGTGTGAATGACTGGAGCACATCTTCTATCACCTGGAGGTCGCTTATTACTTCATTGATTTCCGCCAGTGATACAAAAACCAGATACATGAGTGGGATTATGATTAAAATGAACGAAATCAGGATTGTCAGCCAGGCGGAGGCTGTGCT
This sequence comes from Microcaldota archaeon, assembly GCA_030668565.1. Taxonomy (GTDB): domain Archaea; phylum Micrarchaeota; class Micrarchaeia; order Anstonellales; family Bilamarchaeaceae; genus JAVZJR01. The sequence goes on along the minus strand of DAOVFD010000020.1, from coordinate 7,170 downwards.
GTTGTTTGTCTTTTTCAGAAACTTGAGGTATAACGGCTTCAGCAGAACGTAAAGAATCGCTGCTCCTGCTATGCCGCCGAGCAGCGGGATTGAGGCATAAAGCAGAAACAGTGAGATTATCGCAAGAATGAGTAGTGCAAAATATTTCTTTTCATTTGATGATTTCACAATTCCAGAATACAGTTAATGTTTAAAAACCGTGGGTGCAAGCAGACGGAAGGAACAAAGGAATAAATTTTAAACGCTTTAATTTGAGATAGTAGTATGAGATACATGCATATAACTGTAGTTGTCTTTGTAGCCATAGTTATTCTTCTGGCGGCTTTTACAACCCTGAATCCGCAGGGCGAGCCGGAGGAAAATGTGACGGTAGAGGAAACTCAGGAAGAGGATGCGGGTGAAAATGATATGAAGGAGATAGTAGTGCTTGAAACAAGCAGGGGGAATATTGAAATAGAGCTTGACAGGGAGAATGCTCCTGTTACTGTTGAGAATTTCGTTGCTTATGTCAATGACGGATTCTATGACGGGACGGTTTTCCACAGAGTGATAAGCAACTTTATGATACAGGGAGGCGGATTTACGGGAAATGGAACCCAGAAGGAGACAAATCCGCCTATACAGCTTGAATCGGATAACGGATTGAAGAACACCAGGGGAACAGTGGTGATGGCAAGGACGAACCAGCCGGACAGCGCAACATCACAGTTCTTCATCAATGTCGCTGACAATCCTTTCCTTGACTATGCTTCTGGAAATGACGGGTATGCCGTATTCGGAAAGGCTGTTTCGGGAATGGACGTTGTTGATGAGATAAAATCGGTCCCGACCACCACGAAATACGGGGCTTACCAGGACTGGCCTGTTGAGGATGTTGTTATCCTCAGGGCATACATGAAAAAGTGATTGCTTGGGGCTTGATGAATTTCTTGTTAAGAAAATAAACGAAGGCAGTAAAACGAGGGTGGGCAGATTCCTTATTTCACTGGCATCAAAGGTTGGGGGAGTTTCAAGGCTGGCAGGATTGAATATAATATTGACTGCAACCCTCGGTTTCATAATCACTTATCCTCTGCACATTACATTCGGATTTCATGCCGCGCTCCCTACCGCCATTATCACGATAGTTCCGATTACCATAATATTCATCTGTATCCTGAATTACAACTTCGGAGGGCATCTGAACGGGAGGACAATGAGGCTACTGCTCCTGTTTGCAATATTCTTTTCCCTGCCTTTCAGCGTGCTGAGCCTGCCGTTGCTGCATAGCATTTCACCTGATTCTGGAAGGAAAAAACGGGCTTAAAATTTCTAATGCCGGAGATGCCAACTTTTTTAAACTCTTTAGGACATATATTATAACATGAGTGAGGGCAGATACAAAATCATAAGAGTCAGGAAAGAATTCAAAACCAGTGGTGCTGAGGTACATCTGAAAAAAAACAGGCCTACATTTTTTACCGACAGGATGGCTGTGGATTTGGGATTGAGTAAAAAGGCAAAAGAACTTGCACTGCAATTTGCAGGGCTGGGTGATGGATTCAGGCAGGAATTCCTAAAACAAAACGATAGAATAAATGAAAGAGAAACTATCGGGGTATATCAGCATTACGAAAGAATATTGAGGGTGATAGATAAAACAGCCAAGAGCATTGGTCCGGAACTTAGAGAAAAGTACCTTCTCAGGGCCGGGGAATTATTCAAAGCAATGAAAAACGAACTCCCGGCAGCACCCTTTGCCTATGAAACACTCGGGAACTGTCTAGGAGTGAGTATTGAAAAGGCCGATTTTTTTGTAGAGGAGACCATTAAGGCAAGGGACAATGAGGCACTCCCAAGACTTTGTAAGAAATACGGTACAAAATAATTTTTCTAAACCGCTTCCCTGCAATCGGGTTCATCAAGAGCCCATTCCCCACGGCGTGGAGTGATGCCGGGCTTTTTTGCCTGTTCTGCTTCTGGTTTTTTTCTTTTCGCTATTATCTTGTGTGAGGTTCCCTTCTCCTCAAATTTCAGGATTTCACCCATACCCGAAATGCTCACCGGCGGAGGAGGAGCAAAAGAACTGGTTGTCCTTGTTTCAATGCTTTCAGGGTCGAGCATTTTTTCTTCACATGCAACTGCTGGTGCGGGCGTTGGGGTTTTCTTTCCAGGTCCAAGAGTGGGCAGGTCATCGCTTTCCACATCTTTATGCTTTGTCAGCCTGATAAGCTCCTGCTGGTGTTGTGCCCTCGACTCGTCCGGTCCGGGAGCATAGGTAGGCGTGTCATCTTCTTTCGGATCCGAAGCAGGAAGAGGTGTTTTTCTCCTTTCAAGAATCCACTCACCCTTCCTGGCAATCTGCCCTCCGAAACTGACATTTATGTGTACACCTGGACCCTTGGGCATTTTCCGTCCGGGTTTCCGGGCCGCATCTTTCGCTTGTTTGCGGGGTCGTGCAGCCCTGTATTCAGAGGGGGCTGTCATTTCGGTCACCATTTTGCGCGTGAGAGCGCGAGGGATATAATAATGGTAAATAAACTTTTAAAAACGATTGTTTACCCACTGTATTTTAGAAACTTCTATAGACACAAATGAACACAATAATAACCGATTTGTGTTTTTTCCGAGATAGAGGGCCCGGCTGATACATAGGTTTAAATACTTTTTCCACCATATATTATAACATAGAAGGAGGGGTGATGGGTGTGATATTTGATGAGGAAGAGGAACTGGGTATCGAAGAGGTCATGAAGCTCAACGACGAGGATGCACAGGAAGAAGAGAAGGAGTGCAACTGATTTTATCATTTATTATTTTGGGAAATCTTTTTTTTTGCGAGGGGCGACATTTCGCTGCAACGGTAATTCATCTGTTTTATTCCGTTTCAATACCCTTTTAATTATTTTCTTTTCCATATAGAAGAACCAATATTTTGAGGCGAAAAAATGATAATAGGAGAAAGGATACTTGAGGTCTCTGGAAACAAAGACAAACGGGAGGCAATAAAGGGGCTTAGTATAAACATAAGCATAGAGAAGGTGGATGTCAAAGGAGAGGAAGTCGAGATAGAATATCTTTATACCGCTAATTATGAGGAAAAGGTGGGCAAGCTCCAGATAAGGGGCGTGCTTCTGGCCAAGGAGGACAAGAAGCTTTCGAAGGAAATCGAGGATGAATGGAAGAAAAACAAGAAAATCCCCGAAAGCTATACGCCCATGGTCCTGAGCGCAATCAACTACAGCGGAAGCGCAAACGGCACCCTTCTTGCGAGAGTGCTTGGTCTCACGGCGCCGCTGATTCCGCCCAGAATACAGATTTCAAAGAAAGAAGGCAAATAATTTAAGCCTTCGAGTTGAAAAAGGCATTGTATGAGGAAGCTTACTGCCATTAATTTTATCCATCAGTTCTTCTGGGCAGCGATAGTGATAACCCTTCCCCTTTACCTTATAGAGAAGGACATTAGTGTGGAAGAGATAGGGCTTATCCTGTCGCTGATACCGCTTACCATGGTGGTGTTCAGGACCGTTCTCGCAATGGTTTCCGACATCATAGGCACGAAGCTTTTCTTCATAATCCAGGGAGTATTCCAGCTGCTCTCTGCAGGGATTTATGCCGTGGCCTCCACACCACTGCATTTCAGCATCGGAAAGACTTTTGAAGGCACTTCCTACTCGCTTTTCTGGGCTGTTGACCGGACGGCTATATTCAGTACTGCCAAGAAGAAGGGGGCGGCGGCAGCCAGGATGACTTCTATAAGGATGGTTGCAGGAGCGGCAGGTCTTCTTTTCGGAGGATACATTGCCTATGCTTATTCTTTCGAGATGGTATATCATATTCTGATAGGTCTCGGGCTGGTTACGCTGATTCTCGCGATTATCAGGCATAACGCGGGAGCGCATAAAGAGGAGAAGCTCTCCCAGACGCTTGAACTGGGCAAAAAACATGCCCTGTTCTGGGAGGCATCGATAGCCATGGCTTTTGCAGTGGCGGCAAACGTCCTGTTCCTTAATTTCCTTATCCCTGTTTTCATGGACCTTTCGCTCAATGCGGACTATGCAGTAATAGGGCTAACGATGGCCCTCTACTTCATAGGAACCGGAATAGGGGCCTATGCTTCGGTCTGGCTGGGGCTTGTCGAAAGAAAACTGCTTATTTATCAGCTGCTCACCCTTCCGCTCATAATAATCCTGCCATTTTCAGGCCCGTTCTTTATCCCTCTTATCTTCATTATAGGGGCAGGAACCGGCATGATATGGGGCATATACGAGGAACTGATTGCTGAAGTGACAAGGGAGGACACCAACTTATCCACTTCGATTGCCTTGCTGCACATACCTGTAAAGATTTTCGAGTTTACAGCACTTGCAGCAGCAGGTTTCATATTCGTTCTCCTTGGCAGCGAGGCATTATTCATCCTGTCGGCTGTACTGCTCCTGGCATACATCGTTCTGTCCGATAGGGTTCTGAAGAAGATTTCGGGTTGATTAAGGAACAAAAAACTGATTAAGGAATCCGCCGGGAATTATCTTGGGAAAATGAAAAGAGGATGAAATTTAAATCTTCTTTAAGTATCTCTTTCATGGGTGTTGTTGTAGAGGCGGAAAACCTGGTTAAAACCTATCCGGGAAAGGTTACCCTGTACAATTTTTCACTTAAAATCAATGAGGGTGAGGTTTTCGGCCTGCTGGGCCCGAACGGCTCGGGCAAGAGCACATTCATAAGAATCCTTACCGGTCTTGAGAATGCTGATTCAGGAAAGATGCAGCTGTTCGGAAAGACTCCTGGAAAGGAAAACAGGAAGAAAATCGGTGTTGCACCCCAGGAAAATTCGGTATATTCCATGCTTACGTGTATGGAAAATCTGCTCTATTTCGGCTCATTGTACGGAGTTACAGGAAAAAAGGCAACTGAAAAGGCCGAGGCGCTTCTTTCCGGGCTTGGCCTGAGTGACAAGAAGAATGTGCAGGCGGGGTTCTTAAGTGGTGGAATGAGAAGAAGGCTTAACCTTGCATGTGCATTGATGCATGACCCGAAACTTATAATCCTTGACGAACCCACTACCGGATTAGACCCTGCAACAAGAAGAAGGATGTGGAAGACTGTCATCAATATTATGAAGGAAAGCAAGGCAACAATGCTTCTTACGACTCATTATATGGAAGAGGCCGAAGCACTCTGCCAGAAAATAGCATTCGTAAATGAAGGACAGGTGGTTGCAGAAGGAAGGCCGTCAGAACTTAAAAGAATGGCAGGAAGGGAGATGGCAAAACTGAGGAGCATTCCCGGAGAATACAGGAAACTCGAGCCTTTGCTTATGAAGATAAAAGGAATAGAAAATATTACCGTGACAGAGCACGGAATCGTTGTCGAATCAGACGACGTATCAACGAAAATAGCGGCAGTAACCAGAGTATTTGAAAAGAAAAAAGAAAAAATAATCGAATTGTCGGTTTCAAAGCCGTCTCTTGAAGACGTTTTCCTCAAGCTTACGGGAGCCCAGCTGAAGGAGGCTGTTAAAGTTGAGATTAAGAAGTGAAATTGAAAAAGATGCAAAACAGTTCTTCAGGGAAAGAAGAACATTGGTGCTGCTGTTCATAGCACCGATAATAGTACTACTCATCCTTGGGGGGGTTTTCGGAAGAACTTCAACTGAAATAAGCGGAACTGAAATAGGGCTTTGTGATAGTGATGACAGTGGAGTTTCAGGTCTTTTTGTTGATGGAATAAAGAACAATATAAGGATAACAGACTACAGTAATATTACCGGATGTGATTCTTTTGTGGAAAAAGAAGTGAGGGAAGGAAGACTTGCTGCTGCGATAGTGATATCCGAAGGATTCGGGAGAGGCATAGAAGGGGGTGAATCCAGCAACCTTACTGTTTATTTGGATAATTCAAGGATACAGACAGCACCTTCGATAGAAGCATTCATGAAAGCCGCTGTTCAGGAAACAGGACAACAGATAGGAACAGAATTCATACTTGCAGTCTGGGGAAAGCTCGATGATGCTGCAGATGAACTTGAAGGGCTGCTTGGAAGCGTTAATGAAAGCAGGGACAGGGCAATTGAAATACAGGAGAGACTGGGAGTGACTGCAGATACCCTTAATGCAATGAACATAGAACTTGTGGAGAATGAGCTTGAAGCGGCAAATTCCACGATAGCTGATGTTCTGGAATCCCTGGATTCCGTGGAAGCAAACCTCACTGAAATAGAATCTGATTTTGCACAGTACGATTATGAACTGGGGCAGAGCGAAGCTGAGTTGATTTATATAAACGATACTCTCGTAAATTTAAGCTCACGTATAGATGATGCAAGAATGGCAGTGAATTGTTCCGACCCTGTCTACATCGCTTATTGTCTTTCTCTGGATTCACTTGATTCGGCACTTGAACCTGCAAAAGATTCTGTAGATGAAAGGATAACAAGGATAAGGAATGCGAGAGAAGGACTTTCAGAAGCAAACACAACAATACAGGATTTCAAGGCAGGTATTGCAGATGCAAGAACGGGTGCGGAAGGTGCTGATGAAAGAATAGATAACATGTATGAATTTCTGTATGGTCTTGAAAAAAGCAGGCAGGAATCATTGCTGACAATATATGAAGTGAATTCATCGGTAACAGAACTCATAGAAAAAAGCTATGAACTTGAAGATATAATACTTAACAGTTCCGCAAAGATAAAAGAGATAACTTCAAGAGCTCCTGAATCAGTTGTGTCGCCCATACTGCTTTCTTCAAATTATCTTTTCGGACAGAGGACTTTCTTCGATTTCCTGCTTCCGAGCCTTTTACCCATGATAGTGATGTTCGTTTCATTATTCCTTTCGGCAACTTCGCTGGTAAGGGAGAAAAACAACGGATTACTCGAAAGGATAGGGCTTTCACAGGTAAATCCGCTCGAATATTCTGCAAAGAAGGTAATCAGCTATACTGTTGTTCTCATTCCGGAAGCAATAGTCCTTGTACTTGTCTCCTCCTTGTTATACGGCGCATTCCCGATATTCGATATAGGAACAGTCTTCTTTGTTTTCGAAACACTTGTCCTTCTTCTGCTCGCATTCACTGCAATAGGGGTGCTGATAGCCGTTTACTCGGAATCAGAGGCAACCGCATTCCTTGCATCATTGGTAATAGGTTTGCCGCTTCTGTTCCTCAGCGGACTCGTATTCCCGTTCGAAT
>DAOVFD010000047.1 GCA_030668565.1 Microcaldota archaeon | reverse complement strand
CATGTATAAGCTAATCGATTGTACATTCGAGAAAGGCAAATGTGTTAAGAAAGCATATGAAGGAGATGACTTGATGGAAATGGAATATAAAGGACCTTTCTATGTTGCTGGAGTAAATGCCATAGGAATAGAAAAAGTAGGAAAAAAGGGGGTTGAACTTGATGTTCACATGAAGGGAAACGCAGCAGATCCTATTCGTGTCAAATTAAAATATGGTAAAGCAAAAAAAGTGGGAGAGGACCAGAAACTAACGATAACCGTTAAGAAAACGAAGAATGAAGGCCAAGTCAAAGTAATAATTAAGCAGCCGAAGGGATACAAGAAAGAAGAAGGAAAAGAAATCAAATGATTTCATGAAACTTCCCGAGGAAACAGAAAAGGGGATAAAAGAATTGAAGAAAGAAGTCGATGATCTGACTGACACGATAAACAACCTGACTGACACGATAAACAAGGAACATGCAAAAAAGAAATTTGGACTGGGTTACCAGAGTCTCTGATTATTTTCCTTTCATCAATTCCTCTATTTTATCAAAGGCATCGTTCAGCTGTTCTACTGTCGGAAGGAAAACCATCCTGAAATAAATGGAATCCATCGGACCAAAGCCTGAACCAGGGACTACAACTACTCCTTTTCTTAATAAAGCTCTTGCAAACTCCCAGTCATCCTTCCATGGACCTTTTTCTACTTTTACGAAACCATAGAAGGCCCCGCCGGGTTTAACTACATGAAGACCGTCTATCCCCTGAATCCGCTTCATCATCACTTCCCTTCTCTTCCTTAATTCTTCATTGAATTCATTTACATGGTCCATAGGTCCGCGAAGTGCTGCAAGATATCCTCTCTGCATCTCCCAATTAACCGATAAACGCTGGTTGCATAGCCTCTGGAGTGCATCCTTCATCTCATCCCCCCAATCCCCGTGGAATGCGATATAACCCACTCTTGCACCGGGATAGATGAAATTCTTGGAGAGACTGTTTCCCGAAACAATAGGAACATCCTTGTGGATTTTTCTCATGTTAACGTATTCACCAGGGTCAAGAAGAATATGCTCATATGCATCATCTGCAATAATCGGGAGTTTGTATTCTCCGGCTATGTCAACAATTCCTTCCATCGTCTTTCTTGAATATATTTTCCCTGTAGGGTTGTTGGGACTGATTACAAGGATTGCACGGGTGTAAGGAGAGATTTTTTTGCGCAAATCATCGAGGTCAGGTTCATAATTGTCATCGCAATTATAGAAATCGACCGGACCATAGCTTAGCCTTTGTTTGGTTGAGTATAACGGATATGTCGGCAATGGAAGAATGATGTTCCTGCCCGGGTCCACGAGTGCCTGGAAAAGAAAATCTATTCCCTCGCTGAGGCCCGCGGTTATGAATACATCTTCTTCCGCAACTCCTTCGTATTTCGCTGCTTCCTGCCTTAGTTCAGGGTCGCCTTCAGATGGAGAGTATGCTGAATAGTTTTCTTTCAAGGCATCTGCTATCGCATCAAGAACATGCTGCGGCGGTCTGAAGCCGAACGGACCGGGGTCCCCTATGTTAAGGTAGGCCATCTTTATGCCTTCCTTTTTCTCTAATTGTTTGGCTTCCACCACAATATCTCTTATGGGATAGGATACAAGCTCACTTCTGGCTGACGGTTTAATCATAAATGCACCTCTCAACGCTTTCTATTAAAAATGTTAAATAATATATAGTATTAGGTCGTTTTGAGGGGGGAGATGTTTGTAGTAATGTTTAAAAATGTTTTGCTATATAACACTTCTATACAAAAACATTAACAAAAGGGTGATATAGGATGGGTGAGGAAAAAACATTGCGTCACGGCAAGGGATCCGTGGATGAAAAAACAGAAGAGAAGAAAAAGGAAAAGAACGAGCTTAAAGACGGAAAGAAAGCTCTTGAAGGAAAAGTTAACGTCGGTAAAGTGCTTGTTATTGGTAGTGCATTGGTTGCAGCCGGTGCTCTGGCAGCATGTGGCAGTTCAAGAGAGAACGGCCAGTCAAATGACGCTGTTACCGAAGGAGATGTTGACCATGATACAGACAACGATGCTGTCGGAGACGTAATCGGAGACGTAGTCGAAGACGGTGAAGTCCCAAGCATCTGTGACAGGGAAGAATCACCGATGGCAGAACTCGATGTTACTCCTGGCTGGGGAGATGGTAAAAAGACCTGTTCCGCAACTTCAGGATGTGTAATGGGGGTTTCTGTAGGAGACGAGGTCGTTTTGACAAGTGGTATCGGCGGAGAAGATGTACAGGAAATCTATGAAGTCGTAAAGATTAACGGGAACGAAGTCGAGCTTGAAGAAGCAGAAGCTGCCGGTCCTGATGTCACAAAAAAGAGAATAGTAATTAATGATTCTGGAAGTTTCATCTGGGAGAGAAGCACTTCGCAGCTTACCGAATCAACAGGCAGAGGAGTCCTCACCCTTGTAGGAGCCTGTGTTGAAGGTACCTGTGAAAACGGAATTTCCGCAGATGTAAGCAACGCAGACGGTGCTGTTGTTATTACCCTGTATGCAGGAGAAGACGTTAGCAGAGTTCTTCTTACTGATGGACAGAAAGTAAAGGAAGTCGAAGTCGGCGAGTATACAGTTGACCTTGAATTAGTCAGGGCAACCGGAAGCACAGCATACATCGCTTATAACGTTTCAGACGGAGTTTCAAGCGCAAAGGCAGAGCTCGGCCATCCTGTAAGGGAAGGACAGTCTGTTGAAGCTCTCGGAGTTACCGTAGAAAACGGGGTAAGTGCGGACAATGAAATCGCAGGATGCCATACTCTTGGTATCGAACTGACAATGGCAAACGGTGACAGGACAGTACACAATATGTTCTATGAGGGAGACATCGTCACACTGCTTAACGGTGTTGAAGTCAAGGTGGAAAAAGTCCTTGCTGAAATCGCATACAGCGAAGACGGTGCTGAGCTTATCGACCAGGTTAATTCTGCAGTCAAGCTGACAAGGATGGATAGTGGTGTGTCGTTTGTACTCTACAGAGGCGAAACAAGAGAAGGCCTTGACGGAGACTCGCTGACTATTGACAACGTAGTTGTGTACAAGGTGGAGTAAATTTTTTCTTTTTATTTTATTCCAAGAACTTCTTTTGCAAGAGAAAAATGAACTGCTTCCGGTCTGATTGCTATCTCTGTGAAATCCGGTTTTCTGCTGACTATGTAAAGGCTTTCTAGATTTACTCCCCTGTTGGCAAGCTTTCTGGTTATCTTCCCAAGTTCCCCTGGTCTGTTGATAAGCTTGAAGATTATAACTTCGGCCTCCTGGACATTCTTTACGCCCGGAATCTTTGAAGCTGACTTTGCGGCAGTGGTATAATCGTTTGTGATTACCCTGAAAATTGCATCACCGTCACGGCCATATGCGGATATCGCTTCTATGTTGACGCCAACGCCACCCAACGCTTCCGCGACTGCGGCAAGCGAACCGACCTCGTTCCTTGCTATTATGGTTACCTCTTTCATATTCACAACCTCTGGTAATATTTTGATGAATGAATATTTAAAGCGTTTGCCAAAGAAAGGAGATATAATGGTTACAGAAAAAGAAGTAATGGATAAACTAAAAAAAGTAATGGACCCTGAATTGGGCATAAGCATAGTTGACCTTGGCCTTATCTACAAGGTTGAATACAAAGGAAAGAAAGATGAAAAGGACCAGTTTTACATAGAGATGACCTTTACAACTCCTGCATGCCCGATGGTGAATTACATGCTTGACGACCTCAAGAATAAGCTTGATGAAATTAAGGATGTGGATTTCGAAATAAACGTGGTTTTTGACCCTCCTTGGACTCCTGACAGGGTGAGCAAAGAAGCAAGAAAAAAACTAGGAATGGAAAAGTGATTGGATGAGAATAACATTTTACGGGGGTGCGGAAGAGGTAGGCAGAAGCTGCGTTGTACTCGAAGACAGAAGAAAAAGGATGATGCTTGACTGCGGGATAAAGCTTGGTGAGGAGCTTGAGTTTCCTTTGATAGATGACAATGAACTGAAAAGGATAAATGAAATTGTTATTTCGCATGCGCATCTCGACCATAGCGGCTATGTCCCGCATGTTTATTCGAAGAGAGCAAGACCGAAGATATATTCAACCAAACCCACAAGGGATTTGATGGGAGTATTGCTGGCCGATTACAACAAGATACAGACCGGAAAGGGCAGGAGATTCTTCGGCCAGAAGGATGTTGATGATGTGATGAGAGACGTCAATATCGTAGAATACGAAGATTGTGTGAAAACAGGGTCGTTCCCCTTTACGTTCTACAACGCAGGCCATATAATGGGAAGTGCAATGACGCTTGTGAAGGTTAACGGGGGACTTCTGTATACCGGAGACATAGCATTCAGGAAAACAAGGATACTTGACGGCTGCAAAATGAATCTGAAGGCAGAAACACTGCTTACGGAAACGACTTACGGAAAAAAAGAGGATGTTCTTCCAAGCCTTAAAGAAGCATCCTCAAAACTTGTGAAAATAATAAACGAGACTCTTGATAAGGGAGGACATGTAATCATACCAAGCTTTGCCGTAGGGAGAGCACAGGAGGTACTTATGGCTCTGGACGATTACATGCGTTCGGGGGCCCTTGCACCCTCGAAGATATTCATAGAGGGGATGATAGGAAAGACAATGAGAATATACCGGCACAATGCCATATATGCCAATGATGACATAAAAAAGAGGATACTGATGAGCGAGGATGACCCTTTCAAGAGCCCGAATTTCCATTATTCAAGGTCCAAAACAAAGGAGGACGTGCTTGCAGAGCCCTCAATAATAGTCTCAACGTCAGGCATGCTCAGCGGCGGACCTGTAATGTTCTATCTTGAAAAATTAGGTGAGAACCCGAAAAACACCCTTATTTTCGTCGGATATCAGGCCGAGGGTACACTTGGAAGAAGAATTCTTGAAGGCCAGAGGGAGATAACACTCGGGGGAAAAGAACTGAAGTTAAAGATGAGGATTGAAAGAGTGAAGATATCAGGCCATGCTGATTTTAGCGAATTGCTTCAGTTCATAAGAGGGGTAAAAGGACTGAAAAGGGTTTTCCTCATGCACGGGGAAAAATCTGATTTGAAAGACGAATTAGAAAAAAAATATGAAATAGTTGTTCCCAGACTTCTCGAAACTTACGGAATCTAACTTGCTTCTAACTGACTTGTTTCTAGCTGTATTCAAGACAGGTCGGTTCAAGAATCTTAACATCTGCCCAGCAGCCTATCTTATCATCAACCATCGCAATCAGAAGTCCGTACTCGCCCACCTCACCGGTAAGTGTATATATCGCACCTGTGTGGGAACCGAGCACTATTCCAAGGTCAGGGTCCATCTGCCAGACAACGCTTCCAGGACTGCATGGACCTCTTGAACCCTCATCACCACAGAGTATTGTAACAGAACCTGAGTCATATCTCGGTTTTTTGATATCATTCGGAATTATGATACATAGTTTGTTCTTGTCCTCATCTCCATCTTCTGGTCCTTCCGGTTCTTCAGCTTCGCCGACAGTTACATGGGCAAGTGCTGTCGTAGCAAATAATCCAAGGCCAGGAGGAGTGTATTCAGCATACACCTGTATATTTCCTGTTGAATTGACTGTTCCTGTGAATGTTACTCCTGAAACAGATTCACTGCTCAATGTTCCGCTGAGTCCGTCTATAAGTGAATATGCTGCAGAATCAGGTGTGACCTCAACTCCGTCAAAATAACAGTGAAGTTCGAAAGTTTCACTGTCTCCGATATCCATTGAAGTCGAATTCGGAACAAGCTCGCATTGGAACCTTTCTGAAGCATTTCCTTCAACACGTATGGCCGCACGACAGATGGCTCCTGTTAGAGTGCTATCCGCTGGTATGGTATATTCCGAATAAGCCTTGAGCAGACCAAAGCTGTCCGTGGTTGCCGTAAACCTTACTCCGGAATCTGATTCATCGCTGAGCGAACCCGCAAGGCCGCCAGTCAGAGTATAACTTGCACTATCAGGAGTTACTTCAACGTCATCATGGTACGAGGTAAGGTCAAAATACTGGTTTTCCCCTACTGCAAGTGTTGCACCTGCCGGGTCGAGTTCGCAGCGGTAATAGTCAGGAAGGTGAGGTTCATCAGATACCGTAACATCAGACTTGCATCTTATCCCGCTGGCATCCTGATAATACAACTGTCCGCTGCTTCCGCCAGGTGAAAAGGTATACGCAAGTGCATGCTCGTTTGTCCTTTCAACAAAACCTCCTGTAAGTATATTCCAGTACCAAGTATTGCCGTTGCACGGAACCGGGTTATGAAGGATGTTATAGCAGGTTACTTTAAATTCATGAACCTCGGAAGGGTCCACTGTACGTGAAGATGGCCTGACTATGCAGGAATGTACATCCGGGTCTATTGTAACCGTAACATCCCATTCATCAAGAGAGCTGCATACATTGTAATCTGTTATATAGTAGAGGTCAACAAGGTCTTCGTCAAGCTCTCCGGTATAAAGAACATAAACAACATGGAGGCCTCCGACGGGTATTTCCTCCCCGAATCCGCTGCTTGACGGACATGGAGGTGTTGGTATACCATACATCATACATCCAAGTGGACCCAACCCCGATGCACGGCCAGGACCGTTTGGCATTACTCTAGATACCATTACAGGAACATCACCGTCATTAATCAGCCATATTTCAAGAATATAATGAGAACCGTATTCGGTAGTTCTTACATATGCCACATCAAGCGAAGTCTGCCTGTTTTCCACTTCAACATACTCGGGTGTTCCCATCTGGGTTCCCAAAGACGGCATATCATAACCGAAGAAAGAAAGCTGGAAATACCTGTTATCAAGATCAAGCGGATGTTTTACAACAGACCCGAAACAGCTTACATCAGTAAGTGCAGGCGTCAGTGTTGCAGTTCCCTCGCTAGCCGCAAGAGGAACAGAAACCTCGCTGTAGGTTCCCCCTTCACCTGGTATGTTTTGCGTCCCTTTGGAATCACCGGCATACCGAACCTGAATGTCACCATTACAGAAAACATTTGCATATCCCTTTTTGTTTGTAAGAGGTCCTTCTGAAGGTATTCTTTCATAGGTCATTCTCTGTGTGTAGAAAGTATCCAATTCATTATAAGCATCAAGTCCGTTCTGACCTGCCCAAAGTGGTGGACAAGTGGTAGGCGAACAATAATCATATGCTGCATGTCCGCCCGCATCAACATCATATTTTGAATATACCGAATCAGAAAGCCAATAAAGGTCCTTGTTGGTATGCACCGCCGAATAATCCGAGGGATTGGGACAACCGGGTATTCCTTCACAATAAGGATACAATGCGTATATGCTTAGAGAAGGTGCTGCCCATCTTCCCTCAGCTTCCGGAGTAACTGCAAGCGTTGTACCCGGACAGACTACTGAAGGTCCGGAACACGGAGTACCTTCAAGAATACAATCCTCAGGTGCACCATAGGGACAGGCCGAAACCCTGCAGCCCTGAATGCCTGATTCGAATTGCACATCAGTGGCAAAACGATAATTCTCTGACGGATCACCGTGTGACCTGTCGTTCTTGAAATCAATATAAACTGCTGAAACTATCGAAGAAACAGCTAAAAGCAAAAATAACAATCTGATTAATTTCATTTTTTCTTCACCCTCCTTTTGGCTTTTGCCGTACTGATATATACGTCTGCACTTAACGAACATAATATGGAATCATACTCTCCTTTTTCGTATTTGAACAGTGGTTTTCCCATTTTGACAGGCCAGAATGCATTCAGTTTATTTGCTACTCTCTCGTCGAATTTGCCGTTCGGATCCAGGTTGTTGAATACCATTGTAAGCATAGGAGAGGTAAACAGATTGAAATCCATGATACCTGTTTTCGGATAGATAAGTGTTGCATCCGCATAAACAAGTGTATTCGCCTTGATATCTGCGGAAGGCCCTCCCATTAAACCGATGTTCAGTCTTCTTTTTGTTTCAGGGAATAGGAATTCCGCTACATTGATTCCAACGAGTGCCTGTCCTACCGGTTTCATACCCTCAAGCCATACTGTGTCTTCGAATGCTGCGGTTGAA
>DAOVFD010000075.1 GCA_030668565.1 Microcaldota archaeon | reverse complement strand
TTTTGATGGAAAGAAGATTATTTCCCAGATGCAACTTGAGAAGAAGTTGAAGAAGGGAGTAATAAAAGAAAAAAATATTGTCATGATTTTGTGTGCCGGTTCAAGAACTCCTGAACGTATCTACTGCTCCAGGATCTGCTGTATGACTGCAATCAAGAATGCTCTCTTAATTAAAGAAGCAAATAAGGATACCGAAGTAACAATAGTGTACAGGGATCTTCAAACATATGGAACAGAATACGAGGAGGAATTACGAAAATCAAAACAGGCAGGTATCAGGTTTATCAGATACAACGAAGTGAAACCACCAACAGTAGATACGAAGAAGAAGAGTGTGATGGTCTACCATGAACTACTTGGCAGGGACATTGAACTCCTTTATGATCTTGTTGTTCTTGCAACCCCACTGGTTTCTCATGCTGATGTTGAAAATATTTCACAGAAATTGAAGGTTCCTGTTGACGAGCATGGATTCTTTTTGGAAGCACATGTGAAGTTAAGACCGCTTGAGTTTTCAACAGATGGCATCTTTGTATGTGGATGTGCCCATTGGCCTGCAGACATTACAGAATCCATTTCCCAGGCGCTGGGTGCTGCATCGAAGGCTGCCATTCCTCTTCTCATGGGGAAAGTAACAGTAGAACCTATTATTTCATACGTAGATGAAGATAAGTGTTCAGGATGTGGCATATGTGAAGAGAACTGTCCATACGGTGCAATAAAAAAGGATCCGGAAAAGAAAAAGGCAACAGTAACTGCAGTAATTTGTAAAGGTTGTGGAATATGCGCAACAAATTGCCCTGAACAGGCTATTTCTATAAAACACTATAAACCAGAGCAGGTTTTCGCTCAACTTGAAGCAGCTTTTAAGGAGGAATAAGACATATGGCTTTTGAACCGAAGATCATTGCCTTTCTGTGTGCATGGTGAGGGTATGCAGCAGCTGACTTGGCAGGTGTGTCAAGAATGCAACACCCTACAAATACAAGAACGATTCGCGTGCTGTGCACGGGTCAAGTTGATCCCACATATGTGCTCAAAGCACTAAAGAACGGTGCTGATGGCGTTCTGGTCATCGGTTGCAGGCTTGGTGAATGCCACTACATCAATGGAAATTACCAGGCGCGTGAAAAAGTTGATATGACAAAAATAATGCTTGATAAGGCTGGTATCTCTTCAAAACGTGTGGAGATGAGATTTATTTCATCTGCTGAAGGGAATAAGTATATTGAAGCTGTTAAAGAGTTTACAGATACAGTGAAATCTATCGGACCTTCACCTGTTAGATCAAAAGAGAAATGTGAATCAATAAAGAGGATTCTCGATGCTCTCATTGCTGCTGCATCAGAATTCAGATTGAGGTCAATTGTTGCAAAGAAGAAGAAAATGATAGAAGAGGGCAATGTTTATAACGAAAAAATACCACAGGAAGAGATAGAGAAGGTTATCGACAATGCGGTAAATACAGAATTTGTCCGAAAGTTAATTGTTTCCTGCTTAAAGGAAAAGCCACAATCATGTACGGATATAGCTGATAAAATAGAGGTTCCGTCTGCTCTTGTTCTATCGCATTTATCGTATTTAAGGCGAAAAAACATCATAGATGTTGATAGAGTTAAAGAAAGAGTGCCATTATATAAAGTGCTATGAAGGAAGGGAGCAGAGGATCAGATTATCAGAGGAGCAGAGGAGCAGAGTATCAGAGAATCAGAGTATCAGATTATCAGATTATCAGAGGATCAGAGGATCAGAAGAACAGAAGAGCAGAATTGATTATGATTATTAGGAGGGTAAATTGACGAAGCAGATTTCTAAAAAACCTGAATGGAAGAACATCAAGCCTGCTCATGAAAAACTGTGGATATGGCAAAAAGCCTATTGTTCTGGGTAAACTGGAGAAAATTTGTCAAAATCTAATACAAAGGTTGGAGCCGTTGCAGTCATTGGTGGAGGAGTCGGAGGTATGCAGGCATCACTCGACCTTGCTGATTCAGGTTTTAAGGTCTATCTCATAGATACAAAACCGAGCATCGGAGGAATGATGTCGCAACTTGATAAAACCTTCCCTACTAATGATTGTGCAATGTGAATAATTTCACCGAAACTTGTTGCCGCGGGACGGCACAGGAATATAGAACTTGTAGTCAATTCCGAGATTGCAGGAATTGAAGGTGAACCAGGAAATTTCAAGTTGAAAGTTATAAGAAAACCAAGATATGTTGACCCTTCAAAATGCACAGGATGCGGATTATGTGCTCAGTACTGCCCTGTAGAAGCAATTGATTCTTACAATGCTGGAATGGGTATTGTTCCGGGTATCTTCGTTGAATACCAGCAAGCAGTTCCCCTTATCTATACAATCAACAGGGATGTCTGTATTGGATGTGGCTTATGTGCGCAATACTGTGAGGCGGATGCCGTAGACTATACTCAGAAAGAGCGTACGGATGTGCTTGATATAGGAGCAGTCATCATTGCAACAGGCACTGAAACGTATGATGTAGAATCCCTTACCGAGTATGGATACGGAAGGTATAAAAACGTTGTATCTTCAATAGAATTTGAGCGTATCCTTTCCGCATCAGGTCCTTTTAGAGGACTTGTTCTCCGTCCATCGGATGGCGTCGAACCGAAATCAGTTGCCTTTATTCAATGCGTCGGTTCACGAAGCCTGGTTAAAGGAAATGAATACTGCTCATCAGCCTGCTGCATGTATGCTGTTAAGGAAGCCGTCGTTGCAAAGGAACATCTCCACGGACTTGATATATCCATTTTTTTCATGGACATACGTGCCTATGGAAAGGATTTTGATAAATATGTAGAACGAGCAAAAGATTCGGGCGTCAAATTCATACGCTCACGCGTATCGAATATCAAAGAGAATGAGGATACAAAGGATCTTCGCATAACCTACGAATCCGAAGATGGTAAAATGCAAACAAACACCTTTGGAATAGTGGTTCTCTCCCATGGATTATGCACACCTCCCTCTTCCAGTGAACTTGCAGAAAAACTCGGGGTGGAACTCGATAGATTCGGATTCTGCAGAACCGGAGAATTTACACCGCTTGAAACGTCACAACCAGGAATTTTCGTTTCCGGCACATTCCAAGGACCAAAGGACATTCCTGAAACCGTTATGCAGTCAAGCGGTGCCTCCGCACTGAGTTCCGAGTTGCTCGTTACAGAACGCGGTTCACTGATCACGAAAGCGGAGTATCCACCAAAGATTGATGTTATGGGCATTGGTCCGAGAATAGGCGTTTTTGTCTGCTACTGCGGTATCAACATAGGCGGTTACGTGGATGTACCGGCTGTTTCAAAATATGTAGAGTCACTCGAAGGTGTCGTGTTTGTTGATACAAACCTGTTTACCTGTTCGCAGGACAGCCAGGAAACAATCAAACAGAAAATTATAGAACATAAACTCAACAGGGTTGTTGTTGCATCCTGCACGCCAAGAACGCATGAACCGCTATTCCAGGAAACCTGCGAATCTGCCGGTTTGAACAGATACCTCTTCTCTATGGCAAATATCCGTGACCAGTGTTCGTGGGTACATATGCAGACCAAAGAAGAGGCTACTGAGAAAGCAAAGGATTTAGTCAGAATGACAGTAGCAAAGGCAAGGCTTCTTGAACCATTGGAACGATTAACTTTTGATTTAACGAAAAGGGGGCTTGTAATTGGAGGAGGACTTGCAGGAATGACCGCTGCACTCGGACTTGCCCGTCAGGGCTATGAAACAATACTGGTAGAGAGAGAAAATGAACTCGGCGGTAATCTGACGCATATACACTATACCCTTGCTGGAGAGGATGTTCAGAAACTCTTGAAATCGTTAAGAGAACAGATAAATGATGAACCAAAGATTACCGTCCATATGAATTCCGAAATAACAGAGATTACGGGTTTCATCGGTAATTATAAAACAAAGATAAAGGATAAGGATACAGGAAAAGAGAGCGAGGCAGAACACGGAATAGTGATTGTTGCGACAGGCGGAAAAGAGAACAAACCAACCGAATATCTTTACGGAAAAAATGAAAAGGTTATCACCCAACAGGAGCTTGAGGTGAAATTAGCTCTTAACTCTCAACTCTCAACTCCCAAATCTATTGTTATGATCCAGTGCGTGGGGTCCCGTGAAGATGAAAAACCTTACTGCAGCAGGTACTGCTGTTCACAGGCAGTCAAGAATGCACTGAAAATAAAGGAGAAATTCCCGGAAGCTTCCATTTACGTTCTCTACAGGGATATCAGGACTTACGGTACAAAAGAGGTTTATTACAATAAAGCACGCGAAAAAGGCATTCTATTTATCCATTACGATGAAGACAAAAAACCATTAGTCACCGAAAAAAATGGTGTAATAAATGTGGTTCTGAAGGATCCTATACTCAAACGCGATTTATCAATAGACTGTGATTACCTTGTTCTTTCCCCTGGGATGGTGCCTCAGGAGGACAATGAAACTTATGCTAAGATGCTTAAAGTTCCGTTGAACCAGGATGGCTTCTTTCTTGAAGCACATATGAAGTTGCGTCCCGTTGATTTTGCAACGGACGGTATCTACATGTGCGGCATCTGCCATTCTCCTAAGATGATAGATGAATCGATTGCACAGGCAAGTGCTGCCGTTTCCAGGGCATGCACTATTCTTTCAAAGGACAGGATACAAGCAGAAGGAACCATTGCCCACGTTGATATATACAAGTGTGCTGCCTGCGGAACCTGCGAAGCACTCTGTACTTATGCAGCGGTAAAGGTAATAGAGAAAGAAACCAGAGCAGGAATTGAGAGATATGCGGAGGTAACAGAGGCATTATGTAAAGGATGCGGCGCTTGCGCATCAAGCTGCAGGATGTCAGCAATTGACATAAAAGGTTATGCAAACAAAGATATCGTAGCAATGATAGATAACTTTTAACCTTTAATCATTAAGGAAGG
>DAOVFD010000106.1 GCA_030668565.1 Microcaldota archaeon | reverse complement strand
CTTTCTTCTCTTTTTTTCCAGCCATGCCTACTCACCCTTCTTTTCCTCTTTTTTCTCCTCAGGTTTCTTTTCTTCCTTCTTTTTTTCTTCTTTCTTCTCAGGAGGTTTCTCTTCTTTCTTAGGAGCCTCTTCTTTTTTAGGTTCTTCTTTCTTCGGCTCAGGTTTCTTTTCCTCTTTCTTCGGTTCTTCTTTGGGCGCCTCCTCTTTGGGCTTCTCTTTCTTTTCCTCTTTCGGAACCCCTACCCCATCCCTTTTTCTCAGATATTCGGGTTCCACTTCCATGAGTTTTTTCATATCCTTGTAGGAATGCGCGAGCAGGCGTATTTTTTTAACCCCGAATTCGTTAACAACGCTGTTGAGTATGGTCAGGTCGGGGTTCAGTCCTATCTTGGTGCTTACTGCCTCCCTTAGTTCTTTTCTGGCAGGCGTTGCCCCTTCAAATTGTACAATTGCATTTATTTCTTTCCTGTCAAGCAGTTTATTGTCTTTACTGGATATGATTTCCACGTCCATTTTTTCACCTTACCCTTTCTATTTTTCTTTTTCCCATAGCTTCAAGAATCTCCAGTTCCTTTCCGGATTCCACTTCAGAAGCTATCTCTTCAGGAACCTCTATATCATACATTTCATAAGTCTTGCTGTCCATTACCTGTGCGGTGTTTCCGCTTACCGACATCACCTGGGCCGTTTTCCTTTCTATTATCGGAACTTCAACGTCAGCATCGCCCGGTGTGAGCAGTGTCTTTTTCTGATTGTTGAATATGCCAACCGCGGTTATGCGCATCTTTGCCGAACCGTGCTTTCCCGGTCTTGAGCTTTCAACCCCAATTACCTTGCAAGGTATATCATCTATCAGAAGGTATTTTCCTGTTTTTATCTCCTTAGCCGTAGCAAAAACTTTCTCAACCATCAAAAACACCTTGACAATTCGGAAATTTCGAAGGTTATATTATAAAACATTAGTCTTTTTAAATATGGTCATGCTCACTCTCGTAGATTCCCATTGCCATATCTTCGATGTAAAGGGTTATGTTCCTTCAGAGGAATTGGTGGTCGTTTCATCCGGTTACTCCCACAGCACAAACGTAAAAAACGTGGAACTTGCCCGCCGACTCGATATCCCTTTCTCGCTTGGGATAGCGCCCCAGTCCGTAATAGGAGACCATGATTTGTCAGCATTGGACGAATGGGTGGGGTTCATAAGGAAAAACAGGCCCAATGCAATAGGGGAAATCGGCCTGGATTATCACTGGGCAAAATGCGATGAGGACATCAAAAAAGAGGAGCTTGTTTTCAGAAAGATGCTTGACCTTGCAGAAGAGATGAAACTACCGGTAGTAATCCATGGGAGAAAGGCCACATCAGACATACTTGATACTTTCAGGATGAGGAATTTTGAGCTCCCGATAATGATGCATTTTTTTGCGGGCAGTGTTTCGGAGGCAAAGTGGGTTGCTGAAAAAGGTGATTTCATATCCATACCCCCGCTCCACTCAAAGGAAAGAAGAAGCGTCATAAAGGAAATCCCGCTTGAAAACCTGCTTGTTGAAAGCGATGCGCCCTACGTCGTGAGAAAACCGGAGCAGGTGAAGGATGCAGTTTCCTATATAGCAGAGGTAAAAGAGCTTGATTTTGATACAGTTGCAGAGCAGACCACAAAAAACGCACATAGCTTTTTTAAGTTTTAAGCAGTTATCCTTCAAATTACAATTATCGCAGGTGGATTTTATGCTTGATTTTATCAGGAAAGCCTTCAGGAAAGGCTCAAACATAGCACTTTTGGTTGACGGTCCCAATACGCTGAGAAAGGCATTTCATCTTGATATAAAGCAGATAAAGGAGGAGGTTGCGAAGTACGGCCGTATCAGGGTGGCGAAGATATACCTTGACCAGTATGCCTCCGATAAACTGATAGAAGCCATGATAAACCAGGGCTTTGATGTTGAAATAACCACGGGTGATGTGGACGTTACGATGGCAATAGAGGCGATGGAGTATGCGCTTGATCCTGAAATAGACACGATTGCTCTAATGACAAGGGATACCGATTACAGACCGGTTCTTGTAAAGGCAAAGGCAAGGGGTAAGAAAACGATAGTGGTTGCCACGGACGTTGCCTTCAGTGCTGCTTTGAAAAATACTGCAGATATCGTTCTTATATTCAAGGGCAAGGATAATGTGAAGACAATTCTGAATAAGTAATCGTTTTATAAAACCTATGAATAATGATAAGAGTTTGTTTTTTTTGAGGTGAAATAAATGGCGGAGAGAAGACCGTTTGATGTCTTGAACAATGCAATTAACAACACAGTGATTGTAGGAATGAAAGGCGGATATGAATTCAGGGGCGTTATGGTAGCTTATGACGTCCACATGAATCTGGTGCTTGAAAAAGCAGAACAGTTGCAGGGCGGAGAAGTCAAGAGAGGAGTTGGAACAGTTCTCGTAAGAGGAGACTCGGTAACGTTCATTTCTCCTTCGTAGATTCATTTATTTGAGTTTACTGCTTAGTATTAGATAGGGCTCGTAGATCAAAGCCTTGAACTGGCGTTCGATTGCCAAAGGCGATTAATGGCAGATCACTCCCTTGGCGTGGGAGAGGCTGAGGGTTCGAATCCCTCCGAGTCCATTCTTTCTTTTAGGTCTCCGGTTTCGTAACACTATGTTTATGAATATTATTGATAAATGAAAAAATAGGGCGAATGCCATGAAATTGATTCCGCAAGAAGATGATGAAGGAGAATATACAAATGAATTCAAAGGGAAGAGGAATTGATGATTATTATATTATGGATGTCATGGAAAATGTAACTGGCGAACCTTTATCCGGAGAGATAAAAGAAAGATATTCATTAACAAGGGGTTCCACTTATGTTGAACTCTGCAATAACTGCGAAATTATCTTTTCTTTGCAACCCACCTGACGAAATTCTGAAGCACCCTCACATTGGCATCGGATGATTTGATATGGTCGGGTCTTCTCTTGCCGAACATATCCTCGTGTGCTTCCAGCATTACCTTGACATCCATTGCTACCCTTTCGGGATGGAACTGTACCGCATAGGTAGTCTCCCCCTTGCAGAAGACGGGTGCCTGGTCGGGTATTTCAGGACTGGTTGCAAGTAATTTTGAACCGAAAGGAAGCGAGCTTTTATAGATTGCCCATTTGTGGAAAAAAGCCCCGTAGAATTTCTTCGGCACCCCTTCGAACAGCGGGGTTTTGTATTTTTCGTTAATGATTATTTTTTTGAAGCCGCTTTCGAATTCAGGAAGTTCGAATGTCTTTGCACCGAATGCAACTGCAATCATCTGATGCCCGAAGCATATACCAAGCAGTGGAGTCCTGTT
>DAOVFD010000122.1 GCA_030668565.1 Microcaldota archaeon | reverse complement strand
AAGCCCTGGAGTTCTCTATCAAAACCGCTGTCCAGGAAAGAGAAGAGGCCGAGGTACGGGCGGTGGTGGCCAGGGGGGCCAAGAATCGTCAGGGAGCTATTCTTGCCGAAGAACGGTCTCTGGCCTCTGTACGAATAATAGACGAGCTAGAACGAGGACTGAAGAGGATTATGAAGGAGTTGGAAAAATGAAAAAGACACCCATGCTTGAAAAAATGGAAGTGGTACATGAGAAATCACAAGCCATTGGGGAATTCCTGGATTGGTTACAGGAGACAAAGAGTGTACATTTATGCGTTATGCATGAGCATACAGATGAATGTTATGAGGAGGGAGACTCAAAACGGAGATTTCCTATTTGTGGGTGGGAAGGATATACGTATCATCCGACTTATACCTCCACTGAAAATCTGCTTGCCGAGTATTTCGAAATTGATTTGGAAGTGGCAGAAAAGGAAAAGCGGGCGTTATTGAAAGAGATATGGCGTAAATAGGGGCAGGATAAATAGTTGAAGAGAGAAGGAGTTAGAAAAATGAAAATAATAATCAGACCACCCGGAACGGGAAAAACCCAGGAATTGATTGAGGAATCGGCAAAAAATAAAGGAGTTATTGTCTGCTGTGACTCGGGAAGGGTAAAGAGCATACAGGGCCTTGCCTTAACCAAAGGCTTAAATATTCCAACACCCATAACATTTGAGGCATTTGTGGATGGGTATACAAAAGGCAGCTATATAGGTGAACTCTACATAGACAGTATCGAGGAATGTTTCCAGAGTCTTACGTCCATCCCCATCAAAATTATAACAGCCCAGTCGGAAAGGAAGTGAGGGGGAGGGGAAGAAGCCTACTTCTTCTCTTTAGCTGCCCGATTCTTGTAGTCAGTTGCATAAAACCCGGAACCCTTAAAGATAATAGCACAGGAGCTCAGGAGCTTTTTTAAGAGAGCACTACCGCACTTCGGACAGCTCCCGGAAGAATCAGCGTCTTTAAGGACGGTTTCAAACACATTCCCGCACTTTTCACACCGGAATTCAAATATTGGCAAGGAAACCCCTCTTTACAATCTCGTCCAAAAGAGACGTTAACTCGGGCTTGGTAAGAGAGTCCAAGATGATATCAGGTTCAGCTGTTTTGGCTATAGGAACTATCCTTACCTCGGAAGATTCGGAAAAGAAGACAAAGGAAACTCCCTCATCTGCTCTGTAACAAAGGGATAATTCGGAAATGTTGGAAGGCTCAAGTTTTCCAAGTTGGACAGTGCCCAATTTTTGGAAAGGGTCAAGGACGATTGAGATGTTAAAGGTGTGTTTCATTTAATTCTCCATGATTTTGGGGTTAATTCGCAAATTCACCTTGGGTTGTTCATAGGACTGGCATAATTTACCCAATATCTCTTGAAGGACTTTTAGACTTTTTCCTGTATTTGATTTATCAAAGCCATCTGCTAGATTTTTTATCATTTCGGCCTTTGCTTTCAGATAAGTGGGATTACTTCCAAGGGAAACATTATTTTTGATTAACTCTAGCATTTTCTTCGGATAAGAGTCATATCTATCTTGGGAAGTTTGCATAAGAGTTTTTATAAAAGCGTCAGCTTTTTCCCTATCCAAATTTCTATAGCCAATTATAAGCTTATTTCTGCTTTCAGCAAGATGAGAGATATTTTTAAGCCCTATTAAAGTTTCTATTTCTTCATCTGAATGTCCAAGACCATCAAAGACACCCTCAAGAAGAGTTCTGGAATCTATTTCCTTTTTTGTCTTTGAAAGAAATGTGAGAAAACGCTCTCGCCGAGTAGTGTGTGTGAATTCTCTTAATGTTATTTCATAAGAAATAACATCGCTAGTCTCTTGATATCGGTAGGGACATTTTGTCTTTATCGATTGGGACAGATTGTCCTTATCAGATACGGACAGATTGTCCTTATCGATTAGGACAAGTTGTCCATAGTCGATTGTGTACCAATTAGTCTTGTCGAATTTTATCCTACTCAAGTTTTTTACAAGCAGCAATTTTTCTTCCCTAAGTTTTTTTAATATCCTTGAGATGGTTTTTGCGCTCCAGAAGGGGAATTGTTCTTTCCAATTTTCTACGGAGTTATATATCCATTTTTTGCCTTGGATGTCATGTTTGCTTGTCTGTAGCCAATAATGTATTTGCTGTAAGACTATTGCTTCATTTAAGCCTATTACCTGAGCTAAGGATGGTAAAACTTGTAGAGGGGGCTCATTTATGAGAAGTTTGCTTTCATTCATGGTATTTCCTTATTTTTGGTGATGTCGCTTGTGGCAGATATTACATAAGACAATTAAATCAGATAGGGGTTCATGGTAGATATTCGTATAAGTTCTGTGATGCACATGTAGATTTTGCCCAGAGTTACAAAGCTGACACTTATTCCCTGCCTCTTTTAATTTTTTCTTACGCAGTTTCTTCCATTCATCCGATTGTAAGTATTCCTTGTAGCGTGCTTGGTTTGTTGTTTGGGGATTAGTGGTTAAAAAGGAATAAATGGTCGTACTATGCTTTCGTATTTCTCCCTGTATCAGCTTTTCTTCTTCGAGCTGCCTTAACAATCTTTGGGTCTGCCTTGGAGATTTTTTTATCATTGTGGCTAGAGTAGAGACTTGGGCGTAGCA
>DAOVFD010000076.1 GCA_030668565.1 Microcaldota archaeon | reverse complement strand
ACTCTATTGCATTTTTGTATCGTCTGCAGATATTTTCTCTTGTATGTTGTTCAAATTTAGTGTATTTCATTTCAGATAGTCCTTCTATTATGTTTACAATAGTCATTGGAGGTATGGCAAGCATTGGGAAACAGCATTGTTCCTCTTCAGGCAGGAGAGGAAGAAGTGATGAAAGTGAAAAATAGAATTTAAATTTTTCAAGTAATTCACCCCAGTCAGTATCTTCAGGAACAGGAATTGGATTTATTTTTATTTTATATCCGTTTACTTCTACTTCAACAAATTCTTTTTCATCATCAATATAAGCAAGTTTATACGCTGCACGTAATCCTTTTGCTATTTTTACAATATCTTCAACTTTAGTATCGTAATATGGATTTGGAATAAAGTATGAAGGAACAGAAAGCCCGCTTTTTACACCAGGACTTGGAAAACCACTGGTACCCATTCGGTTTTCAACTATTTTCTTTCCCTTCTTGGGACAGCCCTTCCATCTCTTTTTTGAAGAGTATGCAGCTGATACGTGTGTGGGAAGTTCTTCCGGAGTGATGCCATTTTTTACTAAATAAGCTCCAATGAAAGCATCACGATGAACGCGAAGGCCGCACCGATTGTACTTGGTATTTGTATTCTTCCACTCATGCTCTGTATTCTCTATTTTCCTGCCATTCAGAAATGTAGCAACATGATCGTCAAAAAGGAGGAGCTGATAGTCCTTATTTCCTAGAACATCTTCAAGAAGAGCTGAGAATAATTCTGTAGAAGAAAGGCAGTTATACCATCCTCTGTCAACAACATCATCCATGCCGTCACTTTCCCAGAAATATCCTTTGAATATCTGGGTGTGTACAAAGAAATGAAGGGCTCCAATCTTGTTCTTCTCAGACTCCACATCTTTCTCTGCTTCTTTAACTATTTCTGAGTATTCATATTTGATAAATTCTTCACTGGGTCCAAATTCTTCTTTTTCAGCCAATTCTATATTCTTGTCAAGAACAGCGCTTTTTATCAGGAAATCAGAGAGTTTGATCTCTTCTCCTTTCATTAAGGACTCATGAAGTTCGGCTACATATAGGCGTCTTTCCTCCTTAAGTTTCTCCAAATCAGGTTTCTTTTTCGGTTCTTGGGGCTTTTGTATGTTTTCATGCAGTACTTTCTCAGCAACCGGAGGAGGCTTAAGACGCTCTATTAGTTTTCCGATTCCGACTCCTGCACCTAGATGTAGGGCAGTTGATAGTACTAACGGCAGAGCAAATCGTTTAAGCCTCCTCATTGTTATTTATTTTGTATAAAAAAGGATAAAAATGGATGTTATCGGTGTAAGTTTTAAATAATGTAATATGTCATATAACCAACATGTCAGTTCGCATACATAAGGATAAGAATGATGATTTGGGAATGCTTCAAATGCAGATCTTATGGTTTCTTGAAAGAGAAGAAATGCACGGGTATGCTTTGATGAAGAAACTCGATGGTATAAAGAAAACGAAGATAGAGCAGGGCACACTCTATCCAACGTTAAAGAAACTCGAACACGAAGGTTATATCAGAGTAAGGAAAAGAGGGGACAGAAAGAGAAAGATATACGAACTCACTTCTGCAGGAAAAACTGTTATGAGAAAAAACTGCGAGGATTTCATATTCACCTTTTCAGATATATTCAATGCTTATAAATGCAAACATTGCCCGGTAAAAAACTGCAGGATGAGGAAAGAATGAGGCGATATTCATGTACAGTGAAAAGTTAATGGAGCATTTCAGGAATCCAAAGAACATGGGGAAAATTGAGAATGCGGATGCTGTAGGTAAGGTAGGAAATCCAGTTTGCGGGGATGAAGTATACATCTATATTAAAGTAAATGACAACAGGATTGAAGACATAAAATTTGAGACATGTGGATGTGCTGCTGCAATAGGAACAAGCAGCATTACTACGGAATTGGCAAAGGGAAAAACTCTTGACGAAGCTTTGGAACTTACAAATAAGGAAGTCGTGGATGCTTTGGATGGACTTCCACCGATAAAACTTCATTGCTCTGAACTTGCAGTAGATGCTCTGAAAGCTGCAGTTAAGGAGTATTTAGATAAAAGAAAGAGTTGATTATTCTTTTTTTCCAAATCCTGCATTTATCAATTTGTCAAACATTTCTTTTGGAAGAACCACTGATACGTTGCTTCCACATCTTGAGCATAAAAAGTCCTTGCCTTCATAATCTGAAGAATTAGCAATCTTTCCGCAATTGGCGCATATCTCAACGGTTCTACTCTTTTTCAGAGAATCATCTCTTCTTCTTTTTGGAGGATTTTTTGGTCTTTTTCTTAGTGGTTTTCTTCTTAGTAGTTTTTTTCTTTCCAGGATTTTTCTTGGGTTTTTCCTCTTCAAACGGGTTTTTACCTTCCTGAAGTCTCTGAACTACTTTTTCATAGTCTTTCAGAGGAACAGTCAATGTTGAAGTGTTGCCGCATCTGGGGCATATGAAAGCTTCTCCGAAAGCCCTCATTGGCACCATTTTACCGCATTTGGCGCATACTTCTATTTCTTCCATAAATTTTTACGGACGTGGCCTTTTAAATATCTTTGTTTTTGCCGGGTGGATTATGAGGGATTCTGCCATATATTTCAGGATTTTCTCAATATTTTTCCTTTCTTCCTCGGGGTATGTATAGAATATCGAGAATACCCGGTCGCCGGTATAAAACAATAGTTTTTCACCTAAGAAGTTCTTACCTTCGCTTTCATATTCATAATCTGTCCTGAAGCACTGGTGTTCCCTGAATTTCGACTTACGTGCTTTTGAAACTATACCTGCTGAGGATTTTTCTATCTCCTCTTTGGCATATTTACTGAAATCAAACTTAAGAGGGAGAACAGTTTCAACACCTACCCTGAACTGCGAGCTGGTTTTGTTGGAATGGAAGACAATGGCATATCCTCCCTCATCCATCACTATCGGAGGGTCATATTTCCAGTCTTTCGGATAGAAAATGGAGAAGTGGCCGTAATAATCCTTGTAATTCTGGAATTTTACATTCTCGAATTCCGGCTCTTTCGGTTTTTTCCTGAAAAAGTTCTTTATTTTTTCTGAAATGCTCATTTTTCTGCCACCACCACAACTTCCTGGCAGAATTCATTAAATCTTTCATAATCAAATCCGCCGTAAATTTTTATATTGCTGAAACCGCACTCTTCAAGAATATTTTTCAATTCTTCAGCACTTACAAATGATATTCTCATTTCAAACCTGTTTACCTTGTCTCCTTCATTATCAATTACTTCGATAACATAATCAGCCGTTCTGCTCTCAGAATAATACCTCATAAACCAGTCAAGGACGAATTTCTTCCCATCCTTCTTTACGGTATTGGTATCTATGCGATGAAGTTTCCCTGTACTGTTCAATTCTTCTCTGGAGGGGTTGAAAATATGGAGTATGACTTTTCCTCCTTTTTCAAGATGTGAATAGACATTTTCCAGTGTTTTCTTCCTGTCCCCATTTGTAAGAAGATGAAGAAAACTCCTGTATGGGAATATGGCAAGCCCGAATTTTTCAGGAATTTTGAAATTTCTCATATCTCCGAGATGGGTTTTTGCCTCGAGTCCTTCCTTTCCAGTATTTTCCTGGAGTAGTTCAAGCATTTTTTCTGATATGTCCAGACCCGTGATGTCTATTCCTGCCTTCATAAGCTTTATCGTTATCCTTCCAGTCCCGCAACCAAGCTCCAGCACCTTTCCGCTGCATTTCCTAGCCTCGTTGAGATAAAATCCGGAATCGAAATCCTCGGAGTACAGAAAGTCATAGAAATCACCCATTTTATCGTATACTTCGGATTCCTTTGCCATGGATGCATCTCTCAGTTAGGGATTAAATGATTAACGATGAAAAAATTGTAAATTTTTTCAGTAGTGTAAATTATCGAATTTACAATACGAAAAGAAAAAGAAAAAAATCAGAGCAAGCATAAAGTGAGTTTTTACCTTCGTCTCTTGTGTTTACTCTTCTTTTTCCTGCTCCTCTTTGCGGATTTCTTCAATCCGACTGCTTTCTTTACTTTCGATACTACTGCACTTAGTGATATCATGTTACTATTTATGGTTAAAAGAGTTTAAAAAGGTTGCTATTTGTGGTTTAATCCTTCGAGATACTCCTCCTCGATGGGATGGAGCTTTGCCGGGATAATAACCGAGAAGGGTGGTTTTCCAAGGTCTTTTTTCTTCAGGTCTTCTATTTCGCCATAGGTTATCTTCTCGTCATTTTCGCCTAATCTCGAGAGAACTACGGCCATGCTGTACTCAGAAAGCATCTCCAGAGCTGTTTTGACTTCCATCGGCTTTGGCTCTGTATCGAGCAGTACGAGAGTATGCGTGCCTGCCTGGAGATTGGCTCTTATTATGTCGAGCGATGAGGTTGGTTTATAGTTAGGACGGGGATTAACGAGGGAAGCCGTCTTCCCGAACCTGTATATTTGAAGGCCTGATTTTCCTGCTGAAACAGCGTATATCGAGGAATTATGGATTATTTTTACAGGAATATTCCGTTTTCTGGCTTCAATTACGAGAGTAATGTGGGTTGTTGCTGTTAACGGGTCTCCTCCTGAGATAAGGGCAATATCCTTGTCCTTTGCATATCCTAGGAGAAAATCACTTTCCACTTCCTTTCTATCAACCTTCATTACTTCTTTTCCTGTGAGTTTCTCGACTTCCTTTATTTTATCAGCTAAAGGGGGATTAGTATATACCTCTATGTATATTTCGTCGCATTTCTTAAGGGCTTCAACTCCTTCGAGAGTAAGGTCCCCTGATATCCCTGCTCCTATGAGATATAACATGAATTGGATTCTCAGAGAAGATTTTTATTCGTTATCAAGGACACGTATTCACACAAACAAAAACATTATAAGTATTGGCTGAGTAATATATACCATGAG
>DAOVFD010000058.1 GCA_030668565.1 Microcaldota archaeon | reverse complement strand
GAAGATACTTCATTATCTGAATGAGAATGCAAAGATACCCAGCAAGGAACTTGCACGAATACTGAGGATTCATCCGAATACATTGTTACAGAGGATAAAAAAACTGGAAAAAAACGGAGTAATAAAAAAATACAAATCTGTTATCAATTACGAAAAAACCGGAATAGATTTAATGGCACTCGTCTTCATAAAAGTCAGAATGAAGATAGACTGGGAGAAAACATTAAAACCGGTGGCAAACATACCCCAAATTAGTTCTTTCATCCTTATAACTGGAGCGGCTGATGCACTTGCGATTATAAGGGTTAAAAGCAAGGATGAGCTTGCATCCGTATTGAGAGAGATACAGAAGAATGAGGTTATCTCGAAAACCACAACCTATCTTGCACTGGATTACTATAAACTCCCTGAGGATTACAATCCGTTCTGAAATCAGAAGAAGAAATTGATTTGCTCATTTTCGTTGTCCGAGGGCTTCTGAAGAATGGTTACTGTCATTTCATGGTCCCTGTGTTCTCTGTCTATCCGTTCAGTAGAACGCGAAATCATCTCGTAAGGTCTTCCGGCCTTGTCCTTGAAAAGTGATATAAGGTCTGACTTTTTCTGCAATGGTGTTGCAAGCGTCTCTATCAGTTTAAGCACCGCACTCGGGGCCTGGCCCGAATGTGTTCGCGCCCTCCATACGAACTCCTCTATCAACACGACTCTACCACCAGGGGCAAGAGCCCAGTCTATTGCCTTTGCAAGCCGCTCTTTGTCCGCCGAAGTTACAATGTGGAATGTTTGCGAAACCATGATAGTCCCTACTTTTCCGCCCAGACCAGTATAAAGACTTCTGAACGAATAATCCTTGATCGCTACTCCCTTGTCATCGATAAGAATGGGCGGCACGTCAAATTTGTTCTCCTTCTTTGCCTTACTACGTACTTCACTGCGCAGTATATGTTCAAGCTCATTAAACTTCTTTTCCGACAGCACGTTCATTTTTTCGGATATATCATTCAGGTAAATGGGATGAACATGATACTCTCTGCGTTCCTCTTTGCTAACGATAAAATTAACTTCTGTCTTTCTTTCCCTCATAAGCTTCTTGTTAAGCTCCAGAAGGAAATGACATGCCGGAACTCCCGTACCTGAGGTGATATCAAAAAACGGAAACTGGAAGTTGTGTGCAGCTACCTCTTTCGTTATCAATCTCCTTATTGCTTCATAGTGCCCCGTTGTTTCCATATGCTCATCATAACTTGCTGAAAACCGGTCATACATCTTCTCTATAAAAACCTCCTGCTCATCTTCATCCATGGCAGCAAAACGCTGTCTGGCTGCAGTTTTTTCATCTTCGAATCTTTGCCATGTCTCATCCATCTTGTCAAGCATACCCATCATATTATCCAATGTAGTTTCGGTAGATGAATCATCCGAAGATGAACTCTCAAGCTTCAGCTTTGCTTTTTCAAGCTCCAGCTTTGCTTTTTCAAGCTCCCATCTTGCTTTTACAACATCTCTGGGAGTCGGTGTACTAAGAGGTCCGCGAGGGGTTTTTTTACTGGCTTTTCGATGGTCCTTTGTCTCTATTGGAGCTGTAGAACCTGCACCATTAATACTAGTAACCATTTTCTTTTCCTCTCCCATCGATATATATTTAAATGCGAAATATTTAAAAATGCCACTAACGCACACGTATTAACATATTTCCAAGACTAATTATATGTCCAAAAAAGAAAGATATCCTTTTTCAGTGCCTGACCCCCCAGGCGGCTTCCGAAGTATTGTTATCGTCATTTCATGGTCCTGGTTCACCTTGTCTATGGGCTCTATCGATCTCGCAACCATCTCATACTCTTGTCCTTCCAAATTTTTGAATATAGAAATCAGGTCCGATTTCCTCTTAAGAGGAGTCGCTATCGAATCTATGAATTTAAGTATTGTACTTGGAGCTTGCGACGGATGAGTTCGTGCCCTCCACGCGAACTCCTCTATCAACACGACTCTGCCACCGGGGGCAAGAACCCAGTCTATTGCCTTTGCAAGCCGTTTTTTGTCTTCAGGAGTTACGATGTGGAATGTCTGCGAAACCAGAACCGTTCCGAATTTCCCCTTTAGGCTGCTATGGAGCCGCCTGAATGAATATGTCTTATACATGATAGGAAAGGCATTTCCCCAACTTAACTTCTCTATTTCGCAGAGCAGTCCCGGTTCAAGTGGTTTTAATCTCTCCTTAGCTCTCTCAATCATATTTCCCGAGAGGTCATTAACATAAACGAGGGAGCCACCATATTTTCCTTCGCTTATGAGTTTAATTGACCTGCCTTTCTTAAAATGTTGTCTAGCATGTTCCTCAAGAAAGTGATAAATTGAAACCCCGGTTCCTGCACTTATGTCCATAACCGGAAATTGAAATTGACGCACACACACTTCTTTTTTTATAAGCCTTCTTATTGCATCATAGTGTCCGGTAGTTTCCATGTGTTCGTCATAGTTCTCAGAGAAAATATTGTACCACTCCTTAATTACCTGTTCCTGCTCGTCCTCATCCCATGCGTCGAAGAGTCTCTTAATCTCAGCTTTCGCGTCTTCGACATTCTGAAGAGCCCACTTCATAATATCAATCAGCTTAATGAGCTCGTTCCCTACAGGATTCTCTTCATCGTCGTTATCTTCACCCCGCAGGGATTCCTCAGGGCCTGGTTTCGCTTTTTCAAGTTCTGCTCTCCTCTCCTTCAGAGCCCTTTGGACTTTGGATGGGATTCCCAGTGGCATCTTGGGTGTCGGTGTTTTTCTTCGTTCTTTTTCTTCCTTTGCTGACTTCGATTTGACTCTGTTACCCGTCTCTTTTCTCTTAGTCATATTCCTCTCCGCTTCCGTTAATATTATCGGTGTTATGAAAGATTAAAAGATTTAAAAAGGTACTACTGCACGTACTGACAATTTCAAATAAAAAAATAAAAAAGAAATTACTTGGTTGCAAGGTTGTATATTGCCTTAAGCGCGATTATAAGAGCTGCGGGCGCAACGAATGCAGCCAATGCGCTAAAGAACATTGTAAGCCATCCTGCTATTATGACTCCATAACCACCCACAACTTCTGAAAGCATTTCTGTTATCGGACCCCATGAGCTTGCAACCATAAGCAAGGTAATTGCAGCCAGGAGGAACGAATTAACCTCTTTCTCCTTAATGTTCAAAAGTCCTACAACAAGACCTAATACTGCAAGCACTCCCATAACATAGAGGGCAGCACCTGCCTCTTCAAGTTGTACGGAGAACAAACCTACTATAAGTGCTAGCACAACACCCAAAAGGAATGCCCATTCGCCATATTTTCCAGTATTTGTAGCTTTACCAGCCATTCATATCACCTCGGGAATTTTAACTGATCAACGTTAGAACGGAGATAAGTTTTATAAATATAACGTAATTTGGTTCGGCAAATGAAGAAGTTGTATTATGTGTAAAGAGAAGCAAAGAATATGGCGAGCATGCCCGCAGTGAAGATAATCAGTGTTGCATTTCTTGCAGCCCGGTAAACGCGTTTGGAGGGATTGTGCAGAAGTGCTGCCACAATACCCAGCAGCACACCATCTGCTATTGCTATGAGGAGAACAGAATAAACATTCGGACTAAGACCGAAATAGAAAGGCGCAAAGCTAAGGGGAATAAAAAGGATATATAGCACTGAGGCGATGAGGATTGAAGGCTTCTCGCCTATAACTACGGGCAGCGTCCTCGAGCGTCTTGCCTTCACGTCGCCTTTTACATCTTCAACTGATTTTATTATTTCCCTTGCAACTCCTGCCACAAAAGCGAGAACCGCAAGAGCCAGGGGAACCGGAAGCAGCCACTGGGGATGCACCACAAGATTTCCGAATATGAATGGTATTGCCATTGTCAGACCTATGTATATGTTCCCTGCAAGGGGGAAATCCTTCAGCTTCCAGTTGTAAAGAATTGCAAGCATGTTGAATACCACGACTATAAGGAAAGCAGGAGTATTGATTAGGAACGCAAGCACTATGGAGACGATAAAGGCGAAAAAGGAGAAGTATATTGCGAATTTCGGGGATATTGTTCCTATGACAAGGGGTCTTCTCCTGTCGTTAATCCTGTCTGTCTCGATATCGAGGTAATCATTCAATGAAAATGATGCCATTTCGCTGAATATCGGGACCAGCAGGGAGAAGATGATTGTTATTTCCAGAATATCGGGGAGATTGCCAATCGTAATGGTTTCTCCTATAAGAACAGCGAATGCAAGCATGATTGCATGTTCGAACCTTGTCAGCCTAAGGAACTCCTTTAAAAATCCCATGTTAGTGATTCTGGGGGCAGGTTAAAAAGCGTTGTGTCTCTCAGATTATCCATGCTTGATGTGAACAGGATAAGAAGTGACTTTCCCGTACTCAAAAGAGAGATAAAGGGGAAGAAACTTGTCTATCTGGATTCGACTGCAACATCGCAGAGGCCAAGGCAGGTAATAGAGGCAGTGAGTAAATTCGAGGAAACAAAGAATGCGAATGTTGCAAGAAGCATCCATACGCTTGCTGAGGAGGCTACTGCAGAATATGAGAATGCAAGAGAAAAAACAGCGAAATTTGTTAATGCTAAGGAAGACGAGGAGATAATATTCACCAAGAATACCACCGAATCCCTTAATCTGGTTATGAGAGGGTGGGGTGAGAAGTTCGTTAAGGAAGGGGATAAGATAGTTACGACGATAATGGAACATCATAGCAATTTTGTTCCCTGGCAGCAGCTTGCGAAAAGAAAAAAAGCGAATTTTGAGGTTATCGATATAGATGAAGAGGGGAAGCTGAAGGAGGATGAACTTGAGAAGATAAAAGGTGCGAAACTGTTTGCCGTTAGTGCAACTTCCAACGTACTTGGAACGATTAACGATGTAAAACGATTATGTAAGATTGCGAAAGATGAGGGAGTGGTGAGTGTTGTTGACGGAGCGCAGTCTGTTCCCGGAATGCCTACCGACGTTCAGGATATTGGTTGCGATTTCCTTGCATTTTCAGGGCATAAGATGCTTGCTCCTTTCGGAATAGGCGTACTTTACGGAAAAAGCGAATTGTTGGAAGAGATGGACCCTTTCCTTTATGGAAGTGAAATGATTAAGAAAGTGGATAAGAACTGTGCCGTATGGAACGAACTGCCTTATAAATTCGAGGCCGGAACGCCGTCTGTTAATGAAGCTGTCGGTCTCGGGGCTGCGATAGACTACCTGAACGGAGTAGGGATGGAAAACATAAGGAAGCATGAGGAAGAGCTTGCCGGAAAACTGCTGAAAACAGTCGGAGAGATGGAGGGCATAAGATTCTTTGGCCCCAGGAACGCAAAAGAGAGAACAGGTCTTCTTGCATTTGAAGTTGAAGGCGTTCATCCCCATGATGTTGCTGCCCTGCTTGACGAGGAAGGAATAGCGATAAGAACAGGGCATCATTGTGCAATGCCACTTCATTTGAGGGTAGGCATACCCGAGGGTACGAACAGGGCAGGCACTTACATATATAATACTAAAGAGGAGATTGATTACCTTGCTGAAGCGCTGGGTAAAATTATGAAGATGCTTAAAGGGTGAATTTTTATGGAACTGAAAAAAACTGATAATAAGGCAATATGGAAAATGGAAAAAGAAGGGGAAATGAAGGTACCTGCTTATATTTTTGCGAATGACAGGCTCATTGAAGGGATGAAAAAAGACAGGACCATGGGGCAGCTCAGGAATGTTGCAGGACTTCCTGGAATAATAAAACATGCTCTGCTCATGCCTGATGGTCATGAAGGTTATGGTTTTCCAATAGGGGGAGTTGCCGCCTTTGATGCTGAAAAGGGGATTGTGAGCCCCGGCGGTGTTGGATATGATATTAACTGCGGCATTCGACTATTAACTACCACACTTAAAGAAGACGAAGTCAGGCCCAAGATTGTTGAACTTTGTAACGGGCTTTTCAAGAATGTTCCGAGCGGAGTAGGAAGCGAGGGGAGATTAAGGATAGAAGTTGCAGAACTGGATGAAGCTGTTAAGATGGGTGTTGACTGGGCCATCGAAAAGGGTTATGGGAGAAAAGAGGACAAGGAGCATTGTGAGGAATACGGAAGGATTGCAGGTGCAGACCCGACGAAAGTATCACCTACTGCAAAGAAGAGAGGAAGAAAACAGTTTGGAACGCTTGGGGCTGGAAACCATTTCCTTGAGGTTCAGGTTGTAGAGAAGATTTTCAATGAGAAAGTTGCAGCGAAATTCGGACTTAAGGAAGGG
Organism: Microcaldota archaeon; assembly: GCA_030668565.1. Taxonomy (GTDB): domain Archaea; phylum Micrarchaeota; class Micrarchaeia; order Anstonellales; family Bilamarchaeaceae; genus JAVZJR01. The sequence continues at coordinate 421 of DAOVFD010000058.1, read as the reverse complement.
ATGGTAACGACAATGATTCACTGCGGTTCGAGAGGATATGGTCACCAGATATGTACCGATAATATTCCGCCCTTGCTTGAGCTTGCGAGAAGGGAAAATTTGTGGCTTCCTGACAAGGAGCTCGTTTATGCTCCGCTTGGTAGCCCTGACGCGGAGAGATATCTTGGTGCAATGAGATGCGCAATTAATTATGCATTCACGAACAGGCATATAATCGCTCACTGGACAAGAGAAACCTTTGACCAGATCTTTGGTAAAGGAACAGGGGATAATATCCATTTAGTTTACGATGTCGCTCATAATATAGCGAAATTCGAGGAGCATACCGTTAACGGGAAAAAACAGAAGCTGATAGTCCATAGAAAAGGCGCTACGAGAGCATTTCCCGCAGGACGACCAGAACTTCCGAAAGCATATATGG
>DAOVFD010000052.1 GCA_030668565.1 Microcaldota archaeon | reverse complement strand
CATTATTCGCTGCAGATGGTTCTGTGCAGGGAAGCAAGAAAAAGGGAATAAGCATAAGGCTTGCTTCAAATTCAATCAGACTCTTAAAACAGGTGCAGGTATTGCTTCTTCAATTCGGCATAGTTTCAAAAGTCTACAAAGAAAGGAGAAAAGAACATATGAAACTGCTTCCTGATTCCAATAGAGAGCCAAGAATCTATCAATGCAAGGCCCAGCATGAGCTGATTATCAGCAGGGAAAGCATGTTCAGGTTCATGGAAAAAATAGGCTTTGCTGTTTCTTCGAAAAATAAAAAGTTCGAGGAGCTTAAACCCACAGAAATTTATTCAGACGACATAGACACTTCTGTTGAATCAATCGGAAAAATAGGGGTGGAAGAGGTTTATGATTTAACAGAGCCTTCTACACGTTCGTTTTCAGCGAATGGATTAATAGTGCATAATTGCGGCGAAGTGCCCATGCCTGATTACGAGTCCTGCAACCTCGGAAGCATAAATCTTGACAGTTTCGTTGACATGAATTGGACAAAAGGCAACTGGAAGAAAAAGGTCAACTGGGACAGACTTAGATATGTCATAAAGCTTGGAGTGCAGTTCCTTGACAATGTTATAGACCTCAATAAGTATCCGATACCACAGATAAAGGAGAGGACGCAGTATCACAGAAGAATGGGACTTGGAATAATGGGATTTGCAAAGATGCTTGTAAAAATGGGCGTAAAATACAATTCTCCCGAGGCGTTTGAGGTAGCAGAGCACACGATGAAGTTCATAACCGATGAAGCAAGGAAGATGAGCCATGAGCTTGGAAGGGCAAGGGGTTCTTTCCCAGGATTCAAAGAGAGTGCATGGGCAAAGGAATATGATGCAATGAGAAATGCAACAGTAACTTCAATAGCACCTACGGGAACAATATCCATGATAGCGAATACATCAAGCGGAATCGAGCCGATGTTTGCGCTTGCCTATATAAAAAATGTCATGGATGGAACCAAGCTTTACTATTCTGATGAGGTTTTCGAGCATGTTCTGAAAGTAAGGGGGCTTTATACCCCCGAGCTTATGGAAAGGGTAATAGACAACGGAAGCGTGCAGGATATGGCTGAAATACCCAAGGAATTGAAGGAAGTGTTCGTCGTTTCCCATGATATCAGTTCAGAAGACCATGTGAAGATGCAGGCTGCCTTCCAGAAACACATCGACCTTGCAGTGAGCAAGACAATTAACCTGCCTCCGGAAGCTTCGGTTGAGGATGTTGAAGGTGCATACATGCTAGCCTGGAAGGCCGGCTGCAAGGGGGTAACAATCTACAGGGATGGAAGCAGGGGGTCCGGAGTGCTTACGAAGGTTAAAAAGAGCGAAGTACCGAAATATGTTGAAAGCGAGACAATACCGGTCATACCAAAGGAAAGACTTGATGAGAAACTTGAGAAGGTAACAGCAAAGAATAAATAGGTTTAATTACATATTGATTTTGAGAGGTGTTTAGTATGAAAATTACCGTGAGTATAATAAAGGCAGATGTGGGAGGATATCCTGGGCACTGCAGCGTCCATCCCAAACTGAAGGAAAAAGCGGGAACAGAGCTTGAAGAAGCAAAGAAAAACGGAATTCTTGTTGATTATTGTATTGCAACATGCGGGGATGATTTGGAGCTTATCATGACGCACACGAAGGGTGTAGACAGCGAGGAAATCCATAAGCTCGCGTGGGATACATTCAAAAAATGCACTGAAATAGCAAAGGAACTCAAACTCTATAGTGCAGGACAGGACCTTCTTTCTGATGCCTTCTCGGGTAATATAAGGGGGCTTGGACCGGGAATTGCGGAGATGGAATTTGAGGAAAGGAAAGGAGAACCAATCGTATGCTTCCTTATGGATAAGACAGACCCGGCCGCTTTCAACCTGCCCATATTCAAGATGTTCGGTGACCCATTCAACACCGCCGGTCTTTCAATAGACCCGAGTATGCACAGCGGATTCAGATTCGAAGTATATGATATATACAACGACAAAAAGGTGATGCTGAATACCCCAGAGGAGCTGTACGACCTTCTTGCACTTATAGGAACAAAAAGCAAATACGTGATAAAGCGCGTCTATCCGAGAAAGGGAAATAAAGTACCTGAAAACGAACCCGCTGCTGTTGTCTGCACAGAAAAACTTTTCAGGATAGCGGGAGAATACGTTGGCAAGGATGACCCTGTTGCGATTGTCAGGGCGCAATCCGGTCTTCCTGCACTTGGAGAAGTGCTTGAACCGTTTTCATTTCCTTATCTTGTTGCAGGCTGGATGAGGGGTTCGCACAACGGACCGATTATGCCCGTTTCGATGGAGGATGCCACTCCAAGCAGGTTTGACGGTCCTCCACGGGTGGTTGCACTCGGTTTTCAGCTTGCAAACGGAAAACTTGTTGGTCCGGTGGACCTGCTCAAGGACAAGTCTTTCGATGAAGCGAGAAGGCTCTGCGGAAAGGTTGCAGACTACATGAGAAGACACGGACCATTTGAACCACACAGGCTTTCTGCCGAGGAAATGGAATACACAACCTTGCCGAAAGTCCTTGAAAAGCTAAAGGGTAGATTCGAGAAGATATAGGATGCAGCTCTACCAGCAGGTGCTTGCCTTTTTTGTTGTTTTTTTCCTTATTCTCCTAATATTTTTCCTGTACACCCAGTATAGTGTAAACAAGAGACAGATAACCCTGATAAACAAAGACGGAAAACAGATAAAGCTGACTGTTGAAACAGCAGATAATCTTGTGAAAAGGTCAAGGGGGCTCATGTTCAGGAAATCACTTGCTGACAACGAAGGAATGCTTTTTGTTTTTGAAAAATCAGGAAGGCATGGTTTCTGGATGATGAATACAACAATTCCTCTTGATGCAATATTCTTTGATGCAAACCGGACAGTAGTTGATGTTATCCAAATGAATCCCTGCGGATTAACAAACTGTACAGTTTACTATCCTGAAAAAGATGCATTGTATGTTCTTGAAGTCAATCAGGGGTTTGCTGTGGCAAACAAAATAGAAAAAGGTAACAGCAGATTCATTCTAGAATGAGAAAACATAAAGTTGTCAATAAAAGTAGTTTTTTGTGTTTCAAATTTTCAGAGAGTAAAAATAAATTAAATAAATAAACGTATCTCTTATATACTGTTGATTCTCTCTGCTTTTTGCGGAGTGTGCAAGGCAATCCAAGTGGAGCTTAGATAGTAGGGAAAAGTCCTAGATATAGGCGCTATCTGTTCGAAGGCTAAGGCCTCTACGTTTGTTCCGAATAACCGCATATTGGTACAGGGGAAAAGTAACGGTATCCGGTGAATAAACCATACGCATGCCTATAGTACTTCACCTGGCTGTACACACTTTGTACTTGGAACAGATCTGTTGCGAAGCAGTAATCTGGTTATGTATGGAGTTGATACAAGTAGGTTGCTTGGGCCCCAACGCACACTCCGTTACCATTTGACCCTTATCAGTTTCCTTATCTGTTTCTCGTTGAGTTCCATCATCCTGTTTGCTACTCTAACAAGTTCGTTCCAGCTTCCCTCGAATACATCCACAGGCATGTATAATGCTGTTGTTCCCTGAACCTCTACGTTTACGCGGTCTTTCTGGATTCCCTGTATTCCTCCTCTTCTAACACCTGTCTTTCTCATTTTTGTAAGAAAATCCGCTGCTGTTTTCATGTCTCTTGCCGCAACATGCAGTATGAACGGCTCGACCCTGAACCATAACGGGAGTTTTCCTGCATATGCTGAAACTGCCAGTTCAACCTCTTCAGCATTCACTCTCCTGTGCCATTTTTTATAGAACCTGGATGTTTTCTTTGTCTTCATGACGTCGAATGAAAGAAGAACAACCCTCCCAAAACAGGATGAGATTGTAACCAGGTCGGGATTTTCATTTATCTTTTGCAGAAGCTTCAGGATTTTCTCATCAACTTTCTTTTCTTTTACTACCTTATTCAGAACCTGCATCCTTGTTTTCCTGAAATCCTTCCACATGTTCAGACCTTCACAAAATTTTCCAGAATCCTCTCTCCATGTTCCGTGTGCCATACCTCCGGGTGAAACTGTACTCCGAAAATGGGTTTTTCCATGTGTCTCATCGCTTCCATCCCACATATTTCAGAATGCGCAAGAGATTCAAAACCTTCCGGCAGTTCCTTGACCTCATCAAAATGAGAAACCCATGCCTTGAATTTCTTTGGAAGTCCCTTGAGTATCACATCCTCATTGTCAATAGTTATTTCACTTACCCCGTATTCCGCGCTTTTTCCCTTATCGACTTTTGCTCCCCAGACATCTGCTATCATCTGATAGCCATAACATATTCCAAGAAGAGGAACATTAATTTCCCCGGATTTGATTTTCTCTGCAATAATCCTCACAAGGCTGTCCTTGTCCTCAGAGACAGAACTCGGCCCCCCTGACAGAACTATCTTTTCGGCGTCCTCTATCTTTTCCCTGACATTCTCATAAGGTTCCCGTGCATTTATTATCTCCGCTTCCTTGTCAAGGTCCCTGAAATTCCTTTTTATGAGATGGGTGTATTGCGAACCTGCGTCAATTATGATTATCATTATCATCACTCTTAACTAGGATTTCTGCGATTAATTATAAAAAGAATGCTGCGACTGCAATCAATCCGAAGATTATACAAAATATGTCAAATCTTATCTTATGGGCGATTTTCAGCAATACATCCATGGTAAGATATCCAAAAACAAAGGCAAACAGGATGCCTAAGATAACCTCTGTTACTCCAAACCCGGCAACTGCGGATTCTCCTGCTGTAAAATCAAGAAAAACAGCCCCCAGCACAGCAGGTATGCTCATGATGAACGAGAGTTTAAGAGCAACATCCTGCTTTATTCCCGTCAGAAGCATTGCCGCCACGGTCGTTCCTGACCTCGAAACTCCCGGAAGAATTGCAATTCCCTGTGCCGCTCCTGCTATTGCCATCTCCTTATATCCCAACCCGTTTAAATCGGTTTTTCCTGCGCCCACCTTTCTGGATATGTAAAGGGATATCCCGGTAAATATGAGAAGAATACCTACCAGACCGTTAGTAACATCACCGTAAACAAAAATGCTTTTCAGAAGAAAATAAACCGGAATGCCGACAACACCTGTTACAACCGTTGAAACTATGATAAACCGTGTAAGCTTGTCCCCCCAGCTCAGGTTTCGAACCATATTCCAGACATCTTTTCTATATTTCACAACAACCGCGAATAAAGTTCCGAGATGAAGGGTGATTGCAAGGGAAAACGCCGCCTGTGGCTCTGTCCCCAAGAAATCAACAAGTGAAAGCATAAGCTGCCCTGAACTGCTTATCGGAAGCCATTCTGTTATTCCCTGAAGAATTCCAAGTAGTATGGCCTGAAAGATATCCATGGCTAAGATTTCAAAAGGAGATTTTTAATGTTATCCTCTCATGTGGTATATCTCACTGAATTTCCCGCGCACAAGCATGCTGAAGAAGTCTTTTGCAAGTGCGCCGACATACCTCCTCATCGCAGCATTCTTCAACTCTTTCGCAAGTCCTTTTTTCTTTTCAGGTATTTTCGCTCTCTCAGGAGCAATAACCATATTGTTTCCCATTTTGACCGTGAACTGAACAGAATTCATCACAATCCTCCTGTCATGTATCAGTCTTATCAGTTCCTTTGGGGAAGGTTTGTCCTTGAGTGAATTATATATCTTCTCAGGAACCATTATCCTGGTGAAACCCTGGGCAAACTTATCTCCCCCGCAGTCATAGTTCATCGGCATTGTCCTATGGTCGTCAGGGTCGAAATGACTGTAAACATTATACTTTTCAACCATCTCCCTGGCAAATGCATAATTAACCGGATTGGCCAATAGCCTCTTCATACCGGTATGCTTCTTCAGGATACGTTTCATCTCGTTTCTCAATCTTTTATTCTTTACAGGCACTTCTTTTCTGCCATTGTAAATACACGGGTTCCAGGCCGCGACAGAATCGGACATTGCAACTATCTGCCTTGCCTCCCCGATGCCCATCTTCCCGTTTTCAACAGCACTCAAAAGACCTATGTCAAGTATCGGAAGTGCGGGTGTGTGGACGTTCACCTCATGCGCCACACCCAGGGCAAGCCTTCCGGCATCCCTGTGCTTCCCTATAACCGGAAGCATTTTCCATATCGTCATTCCAGAGTAATAGGATATCATGTCCAGTTTTTCCCTTTTGTCAAGGATTTCCCTCTTTATCGCTCTTGCAGTTATCCTGTCTGCCATCCACAGGAGAAGGTGGGGTCCGTTGGGCCCGTTCGGAGGAAGAGCAGCAGTCAGTTCAAGAGCAGGTATTTTCCTAATCCCGAGAACTTTCTCTGTGTTTGAAAGATAATTATAAACATCCTCCTCGAATGAATTGTGCGGGCTCGTGGCATCGTAGTCGATATTGTATAGCATCATCATTCTCAGAACATCCTGGAATCTCGATACCCCGTCATCGACTACCCATCTCTTCCCGATTGTCCCCCAATGCCCGTGAGATATCTTCCTGTATTCGTTTTTCGGCTTTTTGGCCGAGTATTTCATGATTTCCCTGATGAACTTATCCGCAGTACCGAACTCATCGCCTCTTTCGAAAGTTCTTTTTATAAGGTATTCATCTCTTTTCAGGTCTGCCGCATTCTTTGTTTCAGGATTGGAATAATATATCTCAATCCTGCTGGATGTTTCCCTCATAAAAACGAAAAAATTCGACTGTTTTTTGTCTGTTCCCAGTGCACGGTTGAATATCATCTCATTGTCATTGCATACTGTGCTCTTACCTCCCTGCAGTTTCCTGAGTTCTTTTTTGTCAACAACGCCGAAACCGTAATATTTGGTAATCACTTCTATGAACCTGCGCTTGAAAACGCTTCTTTCCACTGCATCCGGGTCCACTTTCGGAAAATTCTTCTTTTTCTCTTTTTTGTGACGCCTTCCTATTCGCCTCATGGTATATATTACTCAGCCAATACTTATAATGTTTTTGTTTGTGTGAATAAGTGCCCTTGATAACGAATAAAAACATTCTCTGGGAATTCTATTCCATGTTATATCTCATAGGAGCAGGAATATCCGGAGACTTCACTCTAGAAGGAGTGGAAGCCCTGAAGAAATGCGACGAAATATACATAGAGGTCTAT